>JAISML010000086.1 GCA_031276775.1 Eubacteriales Family XIII. Incertae Sedis bacterium
GAGAACGCATGAAAGGCGTGGGATTCAGAACCGATGTGGGACGCAGACGCGACGGAAACGAGGACGCGTTGCTTGTCTTGCCCAAATACCGCCTGTTTGCGGTGGCCGACGGGGTGGGAGGCAGGAGTTCAGGGGAAATTGCCAGCAGAAAGACCGTCAACGGCATTGAGGCATTTTTGAAATCCAATCCCATCGACAAGCCGGAGAACATGGAAGGCAAGTACCGCCACAACTGGTTCAAAAGTTATTTTCTGCGGTGTTTTCAGAAGATCAACAATGAAATTCTCGCCATGGCTCTCTGCGATCCGCGCAAGGAAGGCATGGCCACCACGGCCGTGGTGGCATATGCGGACGGCGACACGCTCTATATCATCAACATCGGCGACAGCAGAGCCTATATCGTGCGGGACGGGGAGATCAGCCAACTCACCGAGGATCATACTTATGTGAACAAATTGATCAGCACGGGGATGCTCACAAGGAGCGAAGCGCGGCAGCATCCGCAGAAAAATATGATCACACGGGCCTTGGGCGCGGTCGGCGGAGCGGAACCCGACTTTTATTACTACGACATACAGGAAGGCGACAGAGTTCTGTTGTGTACGGACGGACTGCACGGAGAACTCACCGATGAGGAGATCCGCGACACGATATTGGCGGAGCGGAATTTGAACACGGTTTGCCGCAATCTCGTCAAAGAGGCAAACGACCGCGGCGGTCATGACAACATCACCGTCGTCTGCTTGGAAATATGAGGACGGTGCATACGGAACCGTCCTGCCGGGGAATTGTGTGGGAGGATAGAACGCATGGGGCATAAGATACTTGCCGGAAGATATGAGATACATGAAAAGATCGGCGACGGCGGCATGGCGGTGGTCTACAGGGCGCGTGACAAATTGCTCAGCAGGATGGTCGCCATCAAGATACTCAGACCGGAGTTCGTCAGAGATACGAATTTCGTGGAAAGTTTTCGGCGCGAGTCCCGGGCTTCCGCGGGTTTGTCCCATCCCAACATCGTCAACATCTATGACGTCGGCAAGGAAGGGAGCATCTATTATATTGTCATGGAATTGGTGGACGGCAGACCGCTGAGCGACGTCATCGCCGCCGAAGCGCCGTTGGATTACAAGTATGCGATCAAGGTCGCGGAACAGATCGCATCCGCTCTGAGCGTCGCGCACAGGAACAATGTCATTCACCGGGACGTAAAGCCGCACAATATTTTGATCACAGCCGACGGAACGGCCAAGATTACGGATTTCGGCATCGCCAGAGCAGTCAGCGACGGAACCATCGTAAGCGATCACAATGTTGTGATGGGTTCCGTGCACTATTTCTCCCCGGAACAGGGCAGGGGACAGTACGTCGATGAAAAGTCGGACATCTATTCTCTGGGCATCGTTCTCTACGAGATGCTGACGGGCAAGGTGCCTTTCGACGCAGAGCATCCCGTGACGGTGGCGATGATGCATATGAATGACAGCATCGTTCCTCCTTCCAAATTGGTCAAAAGCATTCCGCCGGGCTTGGATCAGATCGTCATAAAAGCCACGGAAAAGTATCAGGTCAATCGGTTTGCAAACGCGGACGAGATGTTGGCCGCATTGCGGAATGTCAGTTTTGTGACAGGTTGGTTCGCCGATGAGGAAGTTGCTGCAATGTTCAGGAAAGAGCCGAGAAACGGCGTGGAGGATGGCTTCGCGGGCGAACCGGGACGGAACGGAACAGGGGATCGCGGTGCGGAAAGCAAAGACGTGAGGGAGTATGGCGCGTCCGATCGGAATGACGACGGCGAAGCGGACGACGAAGACGACGACGATGCGCCCGCCGGGAAGCGGCGCGATAAGCGCAACCGTTCAAAACAGGGGGCGAAAGACGAAACATTAAAGAAGTACAAGGTATTGGCCATCGCGCTTGCCGTGATACTGGCTTTGGGCGTGAGTTACGGGATCTACAAGGGGATCGCCTGGTTCATGTCGGATCGCGGCGTCGAAGTGCCGGAATTGATCGGGCTCAGCAAGGAGGATGCGACCAAGAAAGCGGAAGACCTGAAATTTGCGTTGGAGGTCGCGGAAGAGACGTTCGATGATGAAATCGAGGAAGGACATGTGACGGATCAGGATCCAAAGCCCAAGGAGAAAGCGAAGAAAGGCAGTGCGATCCGCGTAAACCTGAGCAAAGGACCGGAGCCGGAAGAGGTGAATGACAGTTCCGTTCCCGATCTTTTGGGAAAATCACAGGCCAGTGCGACATACACCATCGAGCAGTACGGATTCAAGCCGGGCAAGATCACCTATGCGGACAGCGAGAAGCCCGTGGACACGGTGATCGATCAAACTCCGAAGCCGGGTGAGAAAGCCGAGCCGGACAGCAAGATCGATATCACGATCAGTCAAGGTCAGCGGATTTCCGAAGCCACGATGCCCAATCTGATCGGCATGACCGAACAGGAGGCGAGCAGCGCCCTCACGGGCGCGGGACTGATCCTCGGCGACGTCAGAGCGGACTTCAGCGTTGATTACAGGAAAGACACGGTCATGTGGCAACAGTACAAGACGGGGACGAAACTCGGTGAGGGGCAAACCGTCAAGATCAGGATCAGCAAGGGGCCGGAAGAAAAACCGAGTACGGTGACGATCACCGTCGATTTTTCCGGCGCGCCCGAAGACACGCTTCCGGACGGCAATCCCGCTCCGTTCAAACTGACTGTGCAGTTTACGAACGGCGACGGAACGCAATCCTATGTCGTCAACAACGGGGAACGGTTCAAAAGTCAAGGCTCTGAACCCATATCGGTTACGGGCAAGGGACAAGGCAGGGTGGACATCTACTTCAACGGAACGCTGAACAAGACGCACCATGTCGATTTCAACACAGGCAAAGTGAGTTGAGACGGTTTTGACGCGCGGTACGATCATAAAGGGAATCGCAGGATTCTACTACGTCAAAACTTTCGGGTTTGTCTACCTGTGCAGAGCCAGGGGGATCTTCAAAAAAGACGGCGTGACGCCGTTGGTCGGTGATGAGGTGATGATAGAGATACAGGATGGAACGGAAGGGGTGGTGAGCGAAATTTTGCCTCGAAAAAATGCGTTTGTCCGACCGCCCATCGCAAACATCGATGTGTTTGTGGCCGTCGTTTCCGCCGAAGCGCCCGCACCGAATCCGGGCGTGCTGGATCGTTTTCTCGTGACCGCCGAGGCGGCGAACGTCGCATCCATCGTGTGCGTCAACAAGACGGATCTGAAAGGATCGCGATCTGCCGTTTTGAAAGGAGCCGCGCGAACCGACGAGGCGCCGGCAACCGGCATCGAAACGATCTACGCGCCGCTGTATCCCACCGTTCTCGTCAGCGCAAAGACAGGCGAAGGGATCGAAAAGCTGAAGTCCTTGATCGGCACACGGCGCGCCGCATTCGCAGGGCCTTCCGGCGTAGGCAAGTCCAGCCTTGTCAACGCATTTTTTGCGCAGGAGGCGATGCCCACCGGTTCGGTGAGCGAAAAGACGGGACGCGGACGGCACACGACGAGGCATGTGGAGATCGTCGATACGGATTTCGGAGCGGCGATCTACGATACGCCGGGCTATACGGCTTTTGAGGTAGGTCCGCGCGGTGAAGCGGATCATGACGGGGAAGTACGCCCGGATGTTTGGTTTCCCGAGATAGCGTCTCACGGCAAGAGGTGCCGGTTCGATGACTGTCGGCATTTGCACGAACCGAATTGCGCGGTGACGGAAGCTTTGCGGGAAGGTCTGATCGCACACTCCCGTTACAACTCATATGTCAGGTTGCTTTCCGAAGCGGGGCGTCGGACGCCGCAAAACGGAAACAGGAAAGGAAATGGGAAATAAAATGGCGAAACTGTCATTGTCGATACTTTCGGCGGATTTTTCCGCTTTGGGCGATACGCTTGCAATGCTTGGGAACGGAGGAGCGGATTTCATACACATGGATGTGATGGACGGTCGGTTTGTGCCGAATATCTCGTTTGGATCAGCGGTGATAGAGAGTCTTTCGAAGAAGACGGAACTGCCTTTCGACGTGCATCTTATGGTGGAGGAACCGGGTGATGCGTTGGCGCGGTATGTGACGGAGCGCACCGAATATATCGTGGTGCATTACGAAGCATGCAGACATTTGGATCGCGTACTCCGCGGGATCAAATCCTTGAACGTGAAATGCGGCGTCGCGCTGAATCCGTCGACGCATCCGGCCGTTTTGGATTACGTGTTGGATCTTGTGGATCAGATTCTTGTGATGTCCGTGAATCCGGGCTTTGGCGGACAGGCTTTCATCCCCGGCGTTTTGGACAAGGTACGGATGTACGATTCCGTGCGCAAGGAGTTGAAACTGCGCTATGAGATCGCGGTGGACGGCGGCGTCAATGTGGAGACGGCGCCGAGCATCCTCGAAGCGGGCGCAGATATACTCGTCGTAGGTTCCGCCGTGGTGGGCGCTGCCGATCCCTCGGCCGCCCTACGCACGTTTCGGGAGGTTGCCAATGCCTGTGCCGGATAGAATCGCATTCTCCCTGTTTGGGTTTGACATCATGTGGTACGGTATTCTCGTTGCGACGGGGATCGCCCTCTGTGTGGCGATTCCTTATCGCCGCGCGCCGAAGCATGGCTTGTCGTCCGACAAATTTCTCAACTACGCCATCGTCATTGTGCTTGCGGGCATCGTGGGTACGCGGTTGTATTATGTTCTGTTCAATTTGTCGTATTTCGCGGAAGACTGGGCGCGGGTCTTTCGGCTCCGGGAGGGCGGGCTTGCCATCCACGGCGGTCTTATCTCCGGCGTCCTTGCCGCTTTGATCCTTTGCAGGATATGGAAAGATGCGCCGTTGAACTTCTTGGATCTCGGTTTCGCGTCCGTCCCGTTGGGGCAAGCCGTCGGGCGTTGGGGCAACTATTTCAATTCGGAAGCCCACGGCGGGCCGACGGATCTGCCGTGGGCGATCACCGTGGAGGGCGTGAAAGTGCATCCAACCTTTCTGTACGAATCCATCTGGTGCTTTTTCCTGTTCCTGTTTTTGATTTGGGTGGACAACAGACGGCAATTTGAAGGGCAGACCGCCTTGCTGTACGCGATTCTCTATTCTTTTGAACGGTTTTTTGTCGAGGGACTTCGCACGGACAGCCTCATGGCGTTTGGCGTGATCCGTCAGGCGCAGGCGCTCAGCGCCATCGTATTTTTTGGCGGCATCCTCGCCTATTTTTTGTTGTACAAACGATATAAACGTCGCAGACGGAGCGATGCGCCGGAGGTAAAACCGCAATGCGAAGATGCGGGCGGGCGCAGCAGGAGCGTACAAGCGTTCCTCGCCTGTCTCAAGGCGCGGGCGGCGAGTGAAGCGGAAAAGAAGACGGAAGAACGGAGGAGGGAGTCATGAGATTGGGGATCGTCGGATTGCCCAATGTGGGCAAAAGCACTTTGTTCAATGCCATCACGCGCGCGGGT
>JAISML010000103.1 GCA_031276775.1 Eubacteriales Family XIII. Incertae Sedis bacterium
CGGGAAGCATACGCTGCGTGAAATCATCGAAAATGTACTCCTTGAAAATCACGGCAGGGGCGATCCCGATCTGATGTATGACTTCCTTATGTTGCTGAAAGACCTGCGGTTGATCGATCTTGCGTGATTGAGCGATCAATCCGGCTCTTCCATCACGATCTCCCTGATGAAAAATTCTTTTCCGGGCAGTGTTTCGATCTCCAACCGGGTGTTTGCGAGGATGGTGTTGTTGACGGCGACGGGATAGATCGCCTCGATATATGCGGGCAGGACGGAAGATCGCTCGCCGATCTGCAGAACCAAGGTTTCGATCCTGCCTTCAAGACGGTGTTCCTCCGAAAATTTTTCGACGATGTTGACGATCTCCGCGATCACGCTCAGTTCATGCATCGGCGCCTCAGTCTTCCGAGAGAATGATCAGCAGGCGCCCCCGTTTGACCGATACGGTCACGGGCGTTTCGCCGAGGAATTCATTGCTGACGCCGATGGGGAAGGATTGGGTGAGTACGGCGTCGGTGAGCGGATATTTCGCGCCGGAGATGTTGACGCCGACGCTTCTTTCCTCATAGGAATAGACGGAGAACCGGCCTCCGGGCGAGGGATCCAGCCGGATGGCGCCGGTCACCATGACGGCGCGGTTTTTGCCGTCCGCGATCCGTGCGCCGCATCCCATGTCGGCCAAAAATGAAAGGGTCTGGATGTTGGCGAACGTGTGATCGAAACGGCCGCCCAAACCGCCGACGATGACGAAGTCGCCGCACCCCCTTGCGATGCCGTATTTGACGCACTCCAAGGTGTCCGTGAAATCCTTTTCCTTTTCGAGCCGAACGACTTGGATGTCTTTTTCGACGCTTTCCCCAATCCGGCCGTCCAGGGAATCAAAATCCCCGATGATCGCGTGGGGACGGATGTTTTCCGCCTTGGCGCGGGCATAACCGCCGTCCGCGCACAGGATGAGATCGTCCGGGCGCAGGTCGACATTGGCGGCGACGGGCGCGCTTTGGCAGGCGACGATGATGATGCAACGCAGTTTCGGTTTGGTATCCATGATACTCCAATTATAGCATATCGGCGACCCGATCCAAAGCGGCGGGATTTGCCCTGCCATCGCGGCATTTGCGTGTTACCGTTCACGGGTTGGCCCGCGCAGCCGCCGGCCAACCCGTGAACGGTAACATTTGCGTGAGATATTTTCATGTACATGCCGCGCATTTCCGGTATGATATAGATGTTGGATTTTGCAACGGCGTTTCTTTGCGCGGATTGCCGCCAAAGCGTGCGGGCCGGCGGGACGTCTGCGCGGAATCGGCAGGAAGCGCGAAAGAAGAAAGAAACGGATCGGAAAGAAGCGCGAAAGAAACGCGAAAGAAACGGATCGGGAAGAAACGCAATGGAAAGAAACGCAATGGAAAGAAGCGCGGGGAATATGGGTGACATAAAATTTGATTCCGCAATGGTCATGACGACGTGCGCGACGGACGGGGACGCCGAACGCATCGCAGGGGTTTTGCTTGAGGGCCGCTTGGCGGCCTGCGTGCAGATCCTTCCGATCGACAGCCGGTATGTGTGGAAAGGCAGGATCGAGCGCGGGGCGGAGTTCCTTCTGCTCATCAAATGCGCCGCTTCCAACTTCGGCGCGGTCAGAGACGCGATCCTGGCGTCGCATGCGTACGAATTGCCCGAGATTGTGCAAGTGCCGATCACGGACGGCTCGGAGCGCTGCTTGGCGTGGATCAAAGATCCTTTCGCCGGAGCGGACGCGTGAATAACGGCAAGCGCATCGTCTGTCTTCTGGCGGGGACGTTCATGCTGCTTTTCCTCGGTCTGATCTACGCATGGTCGATCTTTCGCGATCCGCTCGCGGCGAGATATCAGGCTTGGACGGCCACGCAGATCTCCGGGACATTCACGATCTCGATCGTCTCTTTCTGTGTCGGAGGCTTCGTCGCGGGCAAATTGGCCGCAACGATCCGGCATCGGACGATCATCCGGATTTCGGCGGCGGTCATCCTCGTCGGCTTTCTGTCGATCGCGTTGCTGTTGAAACCTTCGGCTCCGGACAGGAGTCTTTGGGCGCTGTATATCTTCTACGGGGTCTTTGGCGGCGGCGGCGTCGGACTGGCTTACAACACCTTGTTGGGCGCGGTCACACGTTGGTTTCCCGGCAGAACAGGCATGGCGTCGGGTGTTCTCCTGCTCGGTTTCGGCGTCGGCGGACTCGCTTTGGGCAGCTTTGTCAACGCGCTCATGCAGCGCATCGGCGTCGAGCGCGTCTTCCTCGTGCTCGGCATTCTCTTGGCAGCGGCGCTGTGCCTCGGGTCGTTCTTCGTCGGGATTCCCGCCTCTTCGCGCACCTCCGATCACGCGTCCGGATCCGGCGCCGCGTCTTTGGCTGCGAAAGCCGGCGTTCCGGCCGGATCGGGCGCGGCGCCCGAGGGGCTTCCATGTTATACCCTCGGCGAAGCCGTCGCGAAACCGACATTTTGGATCCTGTGCCTGTGGAACATCTTCATGTGCGTCGGCGGACTGCTTGTCATCAACAGCGCGGCTCCCATCGCGGTCCGCTACGGTATGTTTGCCGTCATCGGACTCATCGTGCCCCTGTTCAACGGGGTGGGACGTCCGCTCATCGGTATGCTGCTCGACGTCGCGGGACGAAAGAAAGCGATGGCCGCGAACACGCTTCTCATGCTGTTGGGCGGCGTTTCGCTTCTGCTCGGCGCTTTGACGGAAAACGCGCTCTTTATCTATGTGGGGTTCCCGCTGATCGGCGTCGCCTATGGGGGTACGCCCACCTTGTTTTCGGCGGTGATCAACAACTTTTACGGGGCGAAACATTATCAGGTCATCCTCGGCACGGCCATTCTTTCCCTTGCGGTGGCGGGCGCCGCAGGTCCGCTGCTCTCCGGCGCATTGCAGGAACTGTCCGGGGGTGCATATCTCACATCCTTTGTCATGATCATCGTCGCGGCGCTCGTCGCGCTGATCCTCAATCTGTTTTTGACGGTTTCCGGAAAACGGGACGGACTGGAAAAATAATTCCTCTTGACAATCGTTGTTGT
>JAISML010000147.1 GCA_031276775.1 Eubacteriales Family XIII. Incertae Sedis bacterium
CGCAAACGGTAATTATTTTGCGTGAACGGTCGGAAAACAGGAAAGGAGGGTTCGTTTGATATCCCGCGCCGAATATCCTCAGTGCGTTACCCCGGACGGGGAAGGTTCCTGCGCCGAGGGGAAAATGCAATCCAATTCAAACCAGCCGTCCTGCGCGTGGACGGACGCGTTCCCACCGTACCGGCGCACGGCGGTACGGATGCTCTTCAGGCCGTATCCATGGTAATCCGCGTCTTCTTTTGTCGTGACCGGAAGCCCGGATTCGTAACGCAACTCGCCCTCATAGCAGTTTTCAAACCGAAACATGATGAATTTTTTCCGTTTGAACACGGATACGTGGATGAGGCGTTTTTCTTTGTCGGGGATCTTCCGGACGCTTTCGATGGCGTTGTCCAACGCGTTCCCGAAAATCGTGCAGACATCCCTCACGTTCATAAACGCGAGCAATGCGCCGTCCGCCACGCAGGTCAGTGAAATGCCGTGCCTGTTGCAATACAATTGTTTGCCCGTGAGGATGACGTCGAGAACGGGGTTCCCCGTTTTGCTGCGCACATCGTATTCCTTGATGTCGTCCATGATGACATCTGCCCACGCGTCTTTTTTGCCCGGGTCGTATTCGGCGCGCAACGCGTTGAGCTGATGTTTCAAGTCATGGTATATCCGGTTGAAGTGTTCGATGCTGTCCCGCGAATGCTTGTACTGCGCGTATTGGTTTTGCAGGATGCGGCGCATTGCGTCCAATTCCTTCCGTATTCTCGCCTGACAGCACAGTACATAATGCGCGTACAAAATGACATACCCGCCCGCATCCGTCAAGGTCCGAAAAATCGCGATTTCGCGCGGATATCGGCTGCTGAACGGGGTATTGCCCGTCGCGAAACTGATGTTGGAAATGAAAAACACGCCCAAGGCGACGAGGATCACACCCAACAATTCTTTCCCGGCGATGTTCAATTTTTCGACGTCGGCTATATGGCGGTGTTCCAAGGCGCGGACGAGAAACAGGACCATCCCGTAGATGCCCAGCAGCAATACGATCTTCCCGGCAGGCGGCGCGTCGTCGTTCGGCCAAAAAAACCAATACACCTGCCGCTCCAGAGATGCGATCAGTTCCGCAAGGATGAAAGCCCGCGCGCAGACGCAGACAATATCGGGAAGGCTTCCTTTGCAAGTGAAAAACAGAAACGCGAACATCATAAGTACGGCGATCATCATGCAGGGGATCCAAAGCCCCACGGGCAGATTCCCCGTGCCGGTCATGAACGCCGTCTGTACCGCCAGCGAACCCGCCGCCAAAAGAAACAAGCCCGGACCGCTCCGCTTCCGCGGAAGCATCGAAACAAACATCAGGCAGGAACCCCATTCCGCGAGGGCGGTGTAAGCGCGGGGAATCTCCGAAACGATCTCCGTCATTTGACCGTTTCCCTTATGTGATCCGAGAGCGCCGAAAGAAAGACCGTTTTTCTGTTTCGGCTGATCCGCACTTCATCCCCGTTCACCACCGCGAAACCGGAGCGCATGCCGTCAACATGGCGCAAATTCACCAAATAACACTTGCTGCAACGGAAAAAACCGTCCGATCTGAGCTGTTCCTCCATATTTTTCAATGTCCCGGAGACCGTGTATTCTCCGGTTTTCGTATGGAAAATCAAATCATGGTTCAAAACCTCGATGTAATAAATGTCGTTGATTTTCATCTTTTTCACGCCGCTTCTGAACCGAAGCGTCATGTATCGATCTTCCCGAAACCGCATGCGTTTGAAAGCCCGTTCGAGTCTTTGCGTAAAGGCGAAATAGGAAACGGGCTTCAGCATATAGTCCAGAGCGTCGACGGAGTAACCCCGGATCGCGTATTGGGACATGTTGGTGATGAAAATGATGATCACGGAGGGATCGACCTTTCGGATTTTTTCCGCCGCCGCCATTCCGTCCATGCCTTCCATCCGAATGTCCATCAGGATGATATCGTACTGCGCCCTGTAGTTTTCCAGAATCCGAAAACCGTCCGCAAAAACGGAAATACGAAAGCTTTCCCCGCTTTCCTCGCCGTATCTTGCGAGATACCGCTTCCATTCTTCCCTGTAGTCGGCTTCGTCTTCCACAATTGCTACATTGATCATGTCCCATTGCCTTTGCTCATTCGATGAATCGGCAACAATCACAGGAATATGCCGGTTCGCAAAGTCGGTTGCCCCGCCATGTCCGGCGCAACCGGCGGCCTTCCTGTATTATACATGAGAGGGAAGCGCCGCGCAAAGCGGAAATTGTTTTTGCCCGGCAGCGGATCGGCGGATCGGCAGGGTGAAATTTTGAGCGGGGACACCTTGCCGGAGACCGGCGGGTGTGCTATACTTGTATCAGTGGGCGGCAAGGCGCGCAAATGAGGCGAAGCGGAAGCGTACGCAGGTACGCGGGGCGGGCCGATGTGGGCGGCAACGCGGTCGAACGCAAAAAGACAAGCAATGGATGCCGCGGGGTAGAGCAGTTGGTAGCTCGTCGGGCTCATAACCCGGAGGTCGTAGGTTCAAGTCCTTCCCCCGCAACCAACAGGAAAACACCTTTCGAACAGCTGAAGTCCGGAAGGTGTTTTTTCCAATTGCGATTGACGAGGGAGGTGTGCGATGTTACGGTATATTGACAGCGAGAAGATGGGACGCGGCGTTCACGAATGGCTGGACAGCCATTTTCATTTTTCTTTCGCGGACTATTACAATCCGGACAACATCCGGTTCGGCGTGCTGCGCGTGATCAACGACGATTTGGTCCGACCCGGGAAAGGATTCGACGTCCATCCGCACCGGGACATGGAGATCCTCTCCTATGTTGTCGACGGGGAGCTCACCCATGGCGACAGCATGGGCAATCGCCGGACTTTGACGCAGGGTCAGGTTCAATACATGAGCGCGGGTACCGGCGTTCTGCACAGCGAGCACAATTTTGGCGAGGGGATTCTTCGGTTTTTGCAGATATGGATTCTTGCGGACAAAGACGGCTACCAACCGAACTACGGCGATTACAGGTTCAAACCGGAAGACAGATTTGACAGATGGCTTCCCATCGCCACGTGGACGGAGAACGCGCAAAGTGAAGCGCCCATCAAAATTCACGCGGACGTCAACGTATATGCCGCCATCATTTCGGAAAACGGCAGCCTCGCGTTTCCGGTGGGGGAAAACAGGCAGGCATACATGGTGCTCATCGACGGGGAAGCATCGGTCGCGGACATCACCCTTTCAAAGCGGGACGGACTTGAGATCGTCGGCGAATCCGTTGAGGTAAAGGCGGCTTCGCGTTCCCACATCCTGGTCATAGAGATGGCCGAAGCTTAGCGCGGAACGACCGAAACCAAACGCAAAACGGCGGGGCGGTGCCTCGGAGGGGAGGGTGCGGAGCAGTCTACGGGGCGACGCACACCTTGTTGCGGCCGGTGTTCTTCGCGGTATACAGGGCTTCGTCGGCTTTTTTCAACAGTTCGTCCAAGGACAGCTCCCCGGCTGTCGCCGAGACGCCCAAGCTGGTCGTTATCCTGATCTCGGTTCCCTCGTAATCGCACGCGTTCTCCTCGATGCCCACGCGGATTCTTTCGGCGAGCAAGACCGCGTCTTTCCGCTTCGCGTCCGACATGAAAATGACGAATTCCTCACCGCCGTACCGCGCAAAAATATCGTAAATACGCACCGTGCGTTTGACAAACTGCGCCACCGATCGCAGCACGTCGTCTCCTGCCTGATGACCGTAGGTGTCGTTTATTTTCTTGAAAAAGTCCAGGTCGAACATGATGATACAACAAGGGTGCTGCGCGCGTTTTGCCCGTTCCAGTTGGATGGTGGCCAATTCCATGAAGTGCTTGTGGTTGTATATTTCGGTGAGACCGTCATTGTAAGCGGCGGTTTCCAATTGTTTCAGCAGCGCTTCATTTTTGGTGATGTCCTGAATCAAAACAACCAAGCTCAGCGTCCGCTTGTTGGTTTCGACGGCGTTGACCCAAGCGTTGAATATCCGCTTGTCCCCGCCTTCCAAGGCGAATCGGATATCCTCATATTTCCGATCGGCGTCGAGATGCGCGAGCGCTTCCGGCCATTGCGGCAATTGTCTTATCGGAGCGCCCTTGGCAAAGCCGTTCAAACCCGGGAACAATTGCCGCGCGACGTTGTTGGATGCGATATAATTCATATGGGAGTCCAAAAATATCAGCCCGTCCCGGATCATGTCCAAGGTGGCGGTGCTCGCTCTCGGCGTAAAATCAAACAGATCGTACCGAAGTACGCCGATGTAGACGAAAATGTTCGTGACGATCAGCGCGAACGGCGTGAAATTGACGCCGCTCAGGTGAGAGGGGAGGAGATAGGTGTTCACGATAAAAATCGCGTTGGCGAGCACCGGCGCAGCCGCGCTCAGGATCAGAAAAACCAAAGGACCGCGATAATGTTTGCCCCACTTGAACATGCGGTGCAACAGGATGCCGCAGGATACGAGAATGCACAGAATCGAATATCCGTACACGCTGTAGTACGCCGGCCCCTGTTCCAACACCTGCAACGTGTGGATGGGCGTTTCTCCCGAATACCGGAACGATTTGTAGATCAATCCCGTATCGTCCGTGGTCCAAAGCATGAACAGATTGAGCGCCGGAATCAACAGGATGAGCAGCCGGACGGCCAGGCGCGGCATTTTTACCTCGCAGTAATCGAGGACAAAAAAGAGAAAAAACGGCGACATCAGACAACCGCCCACATACATCACTTTCACACCGACAAAAGCGCCGCCCGTGGAATCGCTTGAAGCTTCCAGATAATTGCCGAAGACATAGAACAACATCGCGATCAGGGCGTAAATAAAGTAGTTCTTCTTCTCGCTCCGACAGCGCTGAACGGTCACGGCGATCAGGAACAGCGAAGCAAACACGCCCACCAAAAGTGTGATTGTCAGAATCGTATTGACCACAAAACCCCCTCGACGCAAGTTGCGATGCCCAAAACCGTACCGCCCGCAAAATCTTCCGGAGCGGACGATGGCAGTACCGTGAAAATTGTATCACAAAACAAACTTTACAGGACAAACGCATCAATCGCGCCGAAATCATAAAAGAAAGGTTAAACGGGGACGGATAAAACAAAGAAACGGCAATGTCTGCGCGGCATCGGTCGTTTCTTTGTCGTCGGGCGCGAAA
>JAISML010000154.1 GCA_031276775.1 Eubacteriales Family XIII. Incertae Sedis bacterium
AACGGGATTTCCATGGGCGCGTCGGGCGCCACAGGGATCGCAACCATATTGAACGTACTGCAAACCTCGCAACGGCACGGTCCCCTGCGCGCGATATTTACGAGCGGAAAAAACGGGGATATGTCCGGCGCGAAAAATCTCGATCCGTCATATTTGGACGGGCATTGTCTGATCGGTCTGAACGGGGAAACCACATGGACGGTGAACATTAGTTCGTCATACGCGTTGACGCTGAACACCGAACGCAATTTGACCGCTACCGCGACCCAAGGTCGGTACGCCTATGTCATCGCCGCGTCGGGATTTTCGACAGGCAGGGTTCGGGCAAGCGACTACGCGTCCCGCGTCAATCCCGTGACGATCGTCAGCGAGGTACTCACGAACGCGAAAAGCGCAGGTGTGTTCTATGAACTGTGTGAATTTTCGGGGGGAACGGACGCGCTGCACATGCCCGGCGAAGCGACCGCCGTCGTCGTCGTCAACGATTATGAAAAAAAGAGATTTCTTCAGATCTTCGATTCCGTCGAAAAAACGTACCGGGATCGCGCGGAACAGGCGATGATCGCAATGATTGAAACGATCATCCCGCCGGAAGCCGTATCCAACGAGGACGCCGACAACGCGCTCACCTTTCTGTTCGGATTGCTCAGCAGCGATTTCTCAAACGGCGGCGACGCAGCCGCGTCGCTGTACATAAATCACGTCGACCTTTCGCCACAGCGTTTCTCCTGTGAGATCGCCGTTTTGGGCGCGGACAAAGATGCCGCGGAACGGATCGTCAAAGAACAGACGAACATCGAGAAACTCTCATATCTCCCTGTTTCGGAAACGGATCGCGTCCCGGGGTTTGCGACCGACCCGGACGGGGAAGCCGTTCGGCGCATGATCGGGGCCTATGGCAAGGTTCTCAAATCGGATTGCGAAACCGGTGCGGGCACATTTGCCTGCGAACTCGGATACCTGCATGAAAAAAATCCCGACTTGGACATTCTGTCCATCGGAGTCACCATCGACGGAAAGGATACGCCGGAAGAATCCATCGATCGCGCCACGATCGCCGTGCCCGCCAATGCGATTTTGGAATACCTGAACACTGAAGCGCGAGAGACCCTGTGAAAATCCCCTTTCCTATAGTATAATGGATCCGTGTCACACGCGCGTTGCTTCATTCGCCGCATGCAGGCGGACGGTTGCGGCGCAAATCGACGGTTGCGACAGACACGCGCCGCAATCGATTCCCGTTTGCAAGAGGAGGACAATCATGTTTGAACGAAAATTTTTCAGATGCAACCACTGCGGCAATCTCTTTGAAGCCGTGATCGACGCAGGCGTACCGGTGTTCTGTTGCGGAGAAGTCATGCAGGCTTTGCAGGCAAACGCCGGTGACGGCGCGACCGAAAAGCACGTGCCCGTCATTGAGAGAAACGGCGATACGGTTACGGTCAAAGTCGGTTCCGCCGCCCACCCGATGCTCGAGGAACATTCCATTCAATGGATCCTGCTCGCACAGGACGGCAGAACCGAGCGCGTCGCGCTCAAACCCGGCGAGGCGCCGGAAGCCACCTTTGCGCTTCGGAGCAAGGACGCGCCCCTCACGGCCTATGAATACTGCAATCTGCACGGTCTGTGGGTTGCGGAATCCGAATAAGGCGGAGAGCCATCCGCGCGATCGCGCATGGGCGCGCATGATTGATCGCGGATCGCGCGTCTCATGCTCGCATCTTCTCATCCGGGCGGTGAACCGCCGCCCCTTTTTTTGATGCGTGAAAACAGTTCAATGTGTTTTGTGAACGGGAAATTGTCGCAGACGCACAAAGCGTCGAGTTTGTAACCATTTTCCTGAAAGACGGCCATGTTCTCGCAAAATGTCTTCGGATTGCAACTGATGTACAGCAATTCGTCAAGTCCGTACGCGATGATCTTTTTCAACGCTTTCGGGTGGATGCCCATGCGCGGCGGATCTGCGACGATCGCGTCCGGTTTGTGCGGAAGCCGCTCCAATACCTCAAGCGCGTCCCCTTCCAGGAAGCTGCAATTGGCGACGCCATTTCGCGCCGCGTTTTCGCGCGCCGCGCGGATCGAATCTGCGGACAGTTCGATGCCGATCACCGATTTTGCGGTTCGCGCAAGCGCGAGCGAAATGGCGCCCGTTCCGCAATAGAGATCGAAGATCGTCTTTTCCGCCGCGCCGGGCATGAGGGACAACGCTGAAGCGAACATGGCTTCCACCGCCGATGTGTTCGTCTGGAAAAAAGAGAATGCGTTCACGTTGAATTCCAAATCCAACATCCGTTCGCGGTAATAATCGCGGCCGTACAGCGTCTTTGCGCGATCGCAGCCGACGGTGTCCGCCCTGCCGCAGTAGACGGTATGGAGAATGCCCACCGGCGTATCGTTGAGTTTGAGGTTCAACAGGAGCTCGACGAAAGCCTGTTCGTCCAAGGTTTCCTCATCGGTGGTGACCAAATTGACGAGCAGTTCCCCCGTGTTCTCCCCTCTGCGGATCACGAGATTGCGCAGGAAACCTCTGCGTGTCCGTTTGTGCCGAAAACTGTGTCCCCGATCCGTCATGTGGCTCAGCGCCGCGCGTCGGATCGTATTGAAATCCTCGGGGACAAACCGGCAGCCGTCCGTGTTCAAGACAGACATGTAACTCTTCTTTCGGTGCAGTCCCAACGTCATCGGACCGTCTTTTTCCTCGTCTCCGAAACTGTATTCCATCTTGTTGCGATAGGCGCAAATGCGGGGGGAAGGCCTCACCCCTTCGTAGGAACCGCAGATGACGCCGTATTGAAGCAAAAGTTCCAAGACCTGTGCATTCTTCAGGCGCAGCTGTTCTTCGTAAGGGAGCGTTTGGTAGGTGCAACCGCCGCAGCGATCCGCATGCGGACAGGGGGTTTCAGTCCCGTCACGCCGGATCGGCGCCGTCCCGATCGATTCGTTTATCGAATCCGTCCGCGCGAACAAGGACTTGCCGCCCTCTTGCCTCATATGCCGGCAGCCTCCCAGATTTTGTCCAAGTCCTTCAAATCATAAGGCGTTTCCTGATAGACGAAATTGAGCCAATTCGCAAAGAAAAGATTGCCGTGGCCGCGCCATTTCACGACGATGGATTTGTGCGGATCGTCATTCACGAAATAATTCAGGGGGATGTCGATGTCCCCGCCTTTCGCCTTGTCGCGTTCGTACTCCAATTTCAGCGTATTCCAATCGTATTCCGAATGCCCTTGCAGGAAAAGCCACCGCTTGTCCCGCGTGATGATCATGTGCAGACCCGCTTCTTCGGATTCCGCGAGTATCTTGAGCTTTTCCTCACGCATTACGTCCTCTTTTCGTATCTGCGTG
>JAISML010000174.1 GCA_031276775.1 Eubacteriales Family XIII. Incertae Sedis bacterium
CGCTCGTCTGCGCGCCGATCGGTTCGCCCGCCTGTTCGCTCTGCCCGTTAAGCCCCCTTTGCAAGGCATGCAACAACGGTATCGCTTCCGAGCTTCCCGTTCGATCCAAGAAGAAACCCAAACGCGAGGAGACGGTCACGGTTCTGATCCTTTCCTGCGGCAACGACGTCGCGATTCGCCGCCGCCCGGACAAAGGCTTGTTGGCGGGCATGTGGGAACTCCCGAACATCCTGCACGGCAAGACCGCGCCAAGTGCGGGAAACCATACCGCGGGCGGAGCCCACTGCGCGCAAGCGGCGATCGATCTTGCGGCGGCCTGGGGCACGGAACCCGTGTCCGTCCTCAAAGTCGTCCGCCGCACGCATGTATTCACGCACATCAAATGGGACATGACGGGATATTGCGTTGAATGTCTGCGACGTTCGGAAATGTTCACTTGGGCGGGCGCGGAAGCGCTTGCGGACGTTTACGCCCTGCCCGCCGCTTTCAGGCAATTCGTCGCAGCCGGTCTCAGTCCCGTTCCGCCGTCGGATGAAACAAAATCCGGCGGCGCGCAGCGCCAATGCGCATCCGGGCCGGAGTAAGCGGCCGTCTAAAACAATACGCGCCTGAGAAATTCCCCCGTATAGGACTTCTTGTCCTGCGCCACATCTTCGGGCGTGCCCGTTGCGATGATCGTCCCGCCTTTGTCGCCCCCCTCCGGACCCAAATCGATAATATGGTCCGCGCGCTTGATGATGTCGAGGTTGTGCTCGATGACAACGACGGTATTGCCGGCGTCCGCGAGTTTGTCCAGCACCCGCACGAGTTTGTCCACGTCGGCAAAATGCAGTCCGGTGGTGGGTTCGTCGAGGATATACATGGTTCTTCCCGTACTGCGTTTGGACAGTTCCGTCGCCAATTTCACCCGCTGGGCTTCACCGCCGGAGAGCTGCGTGGACGGCTGTCCCAATTTCACATAGCCGAGTCCCACCTCTTCAAGCGTTTCCAACTGTCTGACGATCATCGGAATGTTCCCGAAAAATTTCAATGACTCCGAAACGGTCATTTCCAACACGTCATATATGCTCTTCCCTTTGTACTTGACTTCCAACGTTTCCCTGCTGTAACGCTTCCCCTTGCACACCTCGCAGGGAACGTACACATCCGGGAGAAAGTGCATCTCTATCCTGATGATGCCGTCGCCGTTGCAGGCCTCGCATCTGCCGCCTTTCACATTGAAACTGAACCGCCCTTTTTCATAGCCGCGCATCTTGGCTTCGGGCAGTTGCGCGAACAGATCGCGTATGGGCGTAAAGACGCCGGTGTATGTGGCGGGATTGGATCGGGGCGTTCTGCCGATGGGAGACTGGTCGATGTCGATCACCTTGTCCATGTATTCCAAACCGATGATGTCCTCATGCTTGCCAGGCTTCACTTTCGCGCGATTGACCCGTTGCGCCAACGCCTTGTACAGGATCTCGTTCACAAGACTGCTTTTGCCCGAACCGGATACGCCCGTGACGCAGATGAACCGGCCCAACGGGAAATCCACATCTATCTTTTTCAGATTGTTCTCGGCGGCGCCGATCACGCGAATCGCCTTGCCGTTGCCCGGACGCCTCGACTGCGGCACTTCGATCTTCTTCGCGCCGGTCAGATATTGACCCGTGATGGATTTCCTGTTCTTTTTGATGGCGTTCACATCGCCCTCGGCCACAACATAGCCCCCGTGCAGTCCGGCCCCGGGACCGATGTCTATGATGTGATCGGCAGCATACATGGTTTCTTCGTCATGCTCCACGACGATCAGGGTATTCCCCAAATCCGTCAGATCGCGCAACGCTTTCAGCAGTTTCGCGTTGTCCTTCTGATGCAGACCGATGCTGGGCTCGTCGAGAATGTACATGACGCCGACCAAGGAAGACCCGATCTGCGTCGCCAGTCGAATCCGCTGCGACTCGCCGCCCGAAAGCGTTCCCGCGCTGCGGGAAAGCGTCAGATAGTCCAAGCCCACGTTCACAAGGAACGAAAAACGCTCCCGGATCTCCTTGAGTATCTGGCGCGCAATCGCCATCTCACGCTCGCTCAGCCGCAGGCCGTTCACAAAGGCCGCCGCGTCCCGCACGGACATGTCGGACAGCTCCGCGATGTTCTTCCCTCCCACGGTGAAAGCCAGCACTTCCGGCTTGAGCCGTTTCCCGCCGCACGCCGCGCAAGGTTCCAGGCTCATGTAGTGTTCCATCTTCTCTTTGATGTAGTCGGACGTCGTCTCACGGTAGCGCCGCTCCATGTTGACCAACATTCCTTCAAAACTGTGATCCATCTGCGTCACGCGTCCGGTGTTTCGGCTTTTGTACGTATATTTCAGATGTCTTTCGCCCGTACCGTGAAGTACCTCCCGCCGAAACGCCTCCGGCAAATCTTTCCACGGTCTGTGTATGTTGACGTTGTGTTCCCGCGCCAACTCATCTATCATCTGACGGTAAAACCCCGAGAACTCCATGTTCGCAAAAATGCCGGACAGGGCGCCCCCCGGAATGCTTTTGTGCGGCTCCGTGATGATGAGGCCCGGATCGATGCGCTGAATGTAGCCCAAGCCGTTGCAGGTGGGACAGGCGCCGAATGGATTGTTGAACGAAAACATCCGGGGTTCCGGCTCTCCGACGCTGACGCCGCAATCCGGACAGGACAATTTTGTGGACAGCGTCTTTTCTTCCTCGCGGGCCTCTCCGCGCTGCGGCGCGGTCTGCGCTTCGTTTCCCGAAACGCCGTCCGCTTCCGCGTCGCCCCCCTTTTTTTCTTTTAATTTCGTTCCGTATTGTATGTGCGCCACGGCCAATCCGTCTCCGTGCGCCAGCGTCATTTCCACGGATTCGGCAAACCGCCCCTCCGCGCCCGGTTTTACGGTGATGCGGTCGATGACGATCTCGATCGTATGCTTGTAGGTCTTCGCGAGCTTTATCTCATCCTCGTCCAAACGCCGAATCTCGCCGTCCACCCGGATCCTTGCAAAGCCCTCTTTGCGGATGGTTTCCAAGATCTTTTCGTGCGTCCCTTTCCGCTGGCGCACTGCGGGCGCAAGCAGGGTCACGCGGCTGCCCTCGGGCAGTTCCATGAAATAGTCCACGATCTGATCGACCGTCTGACCGGAAATTTCTTTGCCGCAGACAGGACAGTGCGGTATGCCGATCCGCGCGTACATCAATCTGAGATAATCGTGGATCTCCGTCACCGTACCCACGGTCGAACGGGGATTGCGCCCCGTGGTTTTCTGATCGATGGAGATCGCCGGGGACAAGCCTTCGATGTACTCCACGTCGGGCTTTTCCATCCGGCCCAGGAATTGCCGGGCGTAAGCGGACAGGCTTTCCACATACCGCCTCTGCCCCTCCGCGTAGATGGTGTCGAACGCGAGGGAGGATTTGCCCGAGCCGGACAGACCCGTCAAAACCACAAATTTGTCCCTCGGGATGCGGACGTCTATATTCTTCAGATTGTGTTCATTGGCCCCCTTGATAAATAAATCCTTTGCCAAGTTTCCTCCTTGTTTGCATACCCGCGCGCCCATACCCGCGCGCCCATGCGCGCGCACCGCGATCCCGCCTGCCGCAAGCGCCCGAAGAACATTATATCACAAAGAAATAAAAGAACAAGGGTTCGCGTCCCGGATTACGCCCGGTTCTTTCTCGACAGATTCCAAACGGCGAGGAAGAAGAACAGCGCGGCGGTAGCCGCCAAGTAGACGGCGCTTACGGCGGGCGTGATGTCAAAATCACCGAGTTTCGCCGTAATGCCCATCATTTCACGGTAATCCCCGGCAGCCGACGCCGGCAATGATTCGAACGAAAGCGCGAGTTGTTTTTCCGTCAGTATCTGCCGAAAGAGCAAACCGGCGTGGGTACCCGGAAAAATCTTAACCGCAACCTGCACGGCTTCCGGGAGTACGCCGAGCGGAAGATAGACCCCCGTGAGAAAGCCCACCAAGGTGCCGAAAATCGTGCTTGCGACGGCATAGGCATTCTGACTTTTCACAAACGACACGATCAATCCCGTCAGCGCGGTGCCGTTCAGCGTCCCGAGCAGGATCACGCCGAGCGCTTTCAGCCACCCCGCAGGATGCAAAACGGCGCCTCCGGAAAAACCGATGTACGTCTCGACGCAAATGAGTGCGACCGCGCTCATGATCAGACCGACCGTAAACGCGCTCAGGATATAGCCGGCCGTGATCCGTCCGCGCGGGAGCGGAGAAACATAGAAGTCCTTGTATATCTTTTGAGCGCGATCGGCGACCAAGGCGCTGAACGCGCCGAGCGTGGTGGAAAGCGCGACGACGGCCATCAGACCGCCAAACATCCAAGTGTCCACCAGCAAGCGAATGTCCTTGACGCCGTCGGTTTGGGCGTCCCACATGTCCCCCAAAAATAACACATGCAGACCGAGGATGATGAACACGGCCAAGAGCGAAAAGAAGACGTTCGCCCTATCCCTGAAAAAGATTTTCAAATTTCGGATCCAAAGATATCTCATTCCCGGAGCGCCTTCCCCGTGATCTCCATGAACACGTCGTCCATCGTCCCGCTGACCACCTCAAAACTTTCGAGCGCCGCCTCGGTCTCACGCAGGATCGGCACGGCCGCAAGCGTCGAAGGCAATTTGCACAGGATTACGGATTCCTGCGTCCCGTCCGCCTCCCGGACGCCGCGCGCGTCTTCGCGCGCGATCTCCGCGATCTCAGGGTGCGCGGCGAGAACCTCGGAGAGTTTGCGTTTGTTCTCCTCTCCGCGCACGCGCAACAACAACCGATCCTGCGCATACTTTGCTTTCAGCGCCCCGGGCGTGCCGCGCGCCGCAATCCTGCCGTCGTCGATGACGGTCACGTAATCGGATTTCGCAGCCTCTTCCATGTAATGCGTGGTCATGAACACCGTCACGCCGAGACGGTGTTTCAGACCGTCTATCATGTTCCATACGTTGTTTCTCGATTGCGGATCGAGACCGGTCGTCGGCTCGTCCAAAAACAGGATCTTCGGCGTGTTTACGAGCGCGCGCGCAATGTCAGCGCGTCGCTTCTGCCCGCCTGACAGCTTGCCGTACCGCCTGTCCAGGATCTCGGCGATTCCCGTCGCCTCCGCGATCTCCCCCATCGCCCGTCTGCCCGCCGCGCGGTCTTTCCCGTAAAGTCCCGCCCGGAGCGTCAGGTTTTCCCTGACCGTAAGCAGACCGTCCAACACGCCGTCCTGAAAGACCACGCCGATCAGGTCGCGGATCCGCGCGTCCTCCTTCCCCAAGCGTTTGCCGTCGATCGTCACTTGCCCCTCGTCGTAGGCGAGCAGGGTGCACAGGATGCCGATGGTGGTGGATTTGCCCGCGCCGTTGGGACCGAGAAACGCGAACAGATCGCCTTGTTTCACATAAAAATCAATGCCGCGCACGGCCTCCGTTTTGCCGTAACGTTTTTTGAGATTTTCTATTTCTATGATGTTCAATCCGTCTCTCTTCTCCGCTCCGCGCTTCGCGCAATCCATACATCGCAGTCCCTGAACCGGCAAACCTCCCGGCGAACCGCCCCCGTCCGCTCCGGCGTCCTTCGCAGCGTGCCCGTCTGCGGCGCCCCTCGTCCGCGGCAAAGCTCCCGCAGTTTTGCCGCAGCTGTTCGAGGGAACGATTTTCCCCTGTGTTTGCGTGGACGCCCGAACCTGCATGCCGCAGGCTTGCCGGGTCTGAAATGTGCTCTCTGTCTATTATAAACACATTTTGCGCCCGGTTGTTGCGTGTTTTTTTAAAAGAGCATCGATTTTTTCTTGCGACTGCCGCAGATTTTCTTTTTTCTTGCGGTTTCCGTTCTATGCTTTGTCCGCGTCCCGGCCGGCTTGCCTCTCTCTTTCCGCAATGTCCTTTTTGAAGCCCTCTATCTCCAACCGATTGTAGTCGGTCATCGCCAGAAAATATTCCCTGAAATCCGGCCGCCTTTCGATTTCTTCGCCGGCAAACCAAACAACCACGCCCGGTTGCCGGGACGTCGGACGGGCGATTGTGAACAGGTCTTTTCCAAAAGGCGCTGCGGCAATCGGCAACAATTCCGCTTTTGTAAATCCCGAGGCTTCCAGCACATGCTCCTCATCATAGATTTGCAAAGTCAGCATTGCGTCATCCATCAGGGCGGAACCCATCAAATCTCCGGTGCCGAACAGGTTAAAGTCTTGAATGAAGCCTTTCCACCCATTTGCGCAGAGCAGGAAATCCCGGTAATCCTGATCGAGACGGTGACCCAGATGCGCTTCGACCGCAGTCAACTGCGCTTCCGTTGCCGCCAGTTCCGGATAGTAATATTCGTAAAGACCCAATTGGTCCAAGCGTTGCACCTCGTTCTGCACCAAATACAGAACCGCAATTTGATCTTTCCAATATTTCAACCTGTCCGATCCTCGAGGATCCATCATCTTCTCCCTCTGTTGCTCCGAAACGAAAACGTGCCCTTATTTCATCCTCAATCAATTTTCGCCCGAACCGCTGTATGCCGAACCCGATGAACCGCCCCAAAGCGACTGAAATTTCAAGACGTTAAACTCGGGTGACTTAAAAACAAACTTGGTCGGTTGGTAACCGATCGGATATTTCAGCGCCTGGGCGCCGAGACTTTTGTTCACCGAAGGGCTCAAATCCATCCAACTGTGCGGTTGCGCAGTGCCGGTCCAAGTTGTGTCCGGCACATGTCCGACATTCCCTTGATAGGGATTTCCCGATGCGGCTGCGGCTCTCTTTTCGGCGCGCGCTGCTTTATGTGCTTGAAACCCAAGGGAACCTTTGGTCGACACTCTGCCGCTCGGCGACAACGCGCCGTCTTTCAAAGCTTCATTGCAACCTCTCACGTATGATCTGGTTTGTGCAATATTTTCGTTCGTCACATTGTTCTTTGGCGTCGTAAACTCAACCGGTCCTTTATCCGGGCCTGAAGACCCGAACCTCAACTTCAGTGCGGAAACACCTCTGGAAAGCCCGTAAAAAGCGCCTGAGAACGCAGCGCCGAATGCGGCCGAAGCAGCTGTGTTAAGAAGAACTTGATCCCATGAAATATCTTCGCCTTTAAGCAATATATCGCCCAAATCGCTGACAAGGGAAGAACCTGCCCCCGATATTCCGCCGATCGCCAAAATCCGTCCCAGAGACAAAGCGACCGCACTGCCGCCGGAGAGAGCAAACCCCATTCCGCCGGAAATAATTCCGGCGACGGCGCCTGAGAACGCACCGTTTTCAAACCCCTCAAGGAATGATCCCCCGCTCAGAAGACTCATAACCCCGCCAACCATGCCGCCGATGCCGGCGCCAAACAATGCGCCCAACGCCATGGCGCCAAGTATACCGCCGACGCCGGTGCAGATCAGGACAATCGCCGCAATAACAATAAGCACGGTCGCCATCAGTTTCCAGTGTTCCTTGCACCACTCGGCGGCGGAAGCAAGGCCGTCACAGATATTCTCCCACCCGTTCTTCTCGCATTCCGGTCTCAGATAACCGTATTGACTGTAAAAATTCTCTTTGTTTCTGTTGATCAGATCCGCCACCGCGCCGTCGATGCGCACGACGTCCGCGACAAAGTTCCCGCAGTTTTGCCTGAGCTGTTCGAGGGAAGCGATTTTTTCTTCCTGTATCTGCGTGGACGCCCGAACGGAAGCGATCACCTCGTCGAGGTCGCAGACGCTTTTGTTCACGCTGAGCATACAATTTTTGAGTGAGAAAAGTTCGGCATTGTACTCGCCGACGCTTTTCTTAAGATCGTCGATCAGACCGGGCATCCCGTTGATCATGCCCGAATACAGCGCTATGGTCGCCAAATTTCCGCCTCCTGTTTCGCAAGTCCTCATTGGACAAACCAGGTCATTTCCCTCTCGGAGCACTTTGGGTTGCATGCGCAACCTTGCCGGGTCTGAAATGTGCCCTCTGTCTATTATAAACATATTTTTGCCGGTTGTTGCGTGTTTTTTAAAATAATATCGATTTTTTCTTGCGGTTTCATGTCTGTTTACCGCAACAGTCAGCATTCCGCGGAATCGGCGCGGGCCGCCGCAACCGCACGGCGCCGGCCTGAAAGGAACCGCCGGTATTTTTCGGTTTTGCGCGCGGAGACTTTGGAAATCCCATCCCGGAAATATCTTCCGGCACACTTGTCCGGTTCGCGCCCGCTGTGGTATCATACATGCAACGGGAGGATACGACGCATTATGATCTCGGAAATCATTCATCCGTGGGAGCCGGTTCGGGACGCGCGATCCAAGATACTGATCCTCGGCACGATCCCTTCCCCAAAATCAAGAGAAAACGGATTCTATTACGGTCATCCGCAGAACATCTTCTGGCAGACCCTGGCCGGCGCGTTGGGAAAGCCCGTTCCGAAGCCGGATCCGACGTCCAGGACCGCCTTTCTCCTGCAAAACCGCATCGCGCTCTGGGATGTTTTGCATTCCTGCAAAATAGACGGCGCATCGGATGGGAGCATCCGGGATCCCAAGCCCAACATCTTCCGGCCGCTCATTGCGGAGACGCAGATCGTCGCCGTTTTCACGACCGGAAAAAAAGCAACCTGGCTGTTCAACCGATTGTGCGCCGAAGAAGCGGGCATGCGCGCAATCTATCTGCCTTCGACAAGTCCGGCCAACCGCGCCCTGCAGGCAAAACCTTCCTTTGCGGAACAGTGGTCGCAGATCGCAAGTTGCATAACCCGCACAGAACGGGTCTGAGCAAGTGCCCAAAGTCCGCGGGGAAACGCGGGGAAAACAGAAAGAACCTCCCCTTGCGCGGCAGAGACGACGAACGGGCGCGGCGTAAACCGCTGACCCTTGCGCGGCGATGATCTTTCCGCGCTATGCGCGCATCTCCAAAATCCGATCGCGCAAGATCGCCGCCCGTTCAAATTGCAACTGCGCGGCCGCTTCTTTCATCTCCTTTTCCAACTTCCTGATGTACTCCTGTTTCTCTTTCCGCGTCATTTCCTGCGCCGTCCGCGTCTCATAATAATCGTCGGCCGCTTCCGCCACCCGCGTGGCGCGGGTCACCTCCCGCACCGCCTTTTCGATCGTGGCGGGCGTGATGCCGTTTTCCTCATTGTACTTCATTTGAATGGCGCGCCGCCGTTCGGTTTCATCCATCGCGCGGCGCATGGAGTCGCTGACGACGTCGGCATACATGAGCACCCTGCCGTGTACGTTGCGGGCCGCCCGGCCTATGGTCTGAATCAAGGAGGTTTCGTTGCGGAGGAATCCTTGCTTGTCCGCGTCCAGGATGACCACCAGACTCACCTCCGGGATATCCAACCCCTCCCGCAGCAGATTGATGCCCACCAGCACGTCAAAGACGCCCATCCGCAGATCGCGGAGAATCTCCATGCGTTCGAAGGTCTGAATGTCCGAATGCAAATAGCGGACGCGCAACGACACGTTCGTCAGATAGTCGGTAAGGCTCTCCGCCATTTTTTTTGTCAGGGTGGTGATCAAAGCCTTTTCGCCCCGCGCGATCACGGCGTTGATCTCCCCGATCAGGTCGTCGATTTGTCCCTTGGTCGGCTTGACGTCGATAACCGGATCGACCAAACCCGTCGGACGAATCACCTGTTCCGCACTGACGCCGCCGCTCTGTTCCCGTTCAAATGCCGCGGGCGTTGCGCTGACGAAGATCGCCTGACGGACGAGTTCCCGGAATTCCTCGAAGCGGAGCGGCCGGTTGTCCAAAGCCGACGGCAGCCTGAATCCGTAATCGACCAATGCCGTCTTTCGCGACCGATCGCCGTTGTACATGGCGCGCAGTTGCGGCAGCATGACATGGCTTTCGTCGATGATGATGAGAAAATCATCGGGGAAATAGTCGATCAGGGTATAGGGCTTGCAACCGGGCGGCAGACCCGTGATGTGGCGGGAGTAATTCTCGATGCCCTTGCATGTCCCTATCTCCCGAAGCATCTCCAAATCGAAACGGGTCCGTTGTTCAAGGCGTTGCGCTTCCAAGAGTTTCCCCCGATCCCGGAACCATCCGAGCCGTTCGTCCAGTTCCTCCTCAATGGTTTGCACCGCTGCGGCCATTTTCTCCTTGGATGCGACGTAGTGGGATGCGGGGAAGATGGCAATGTGGTTGCGCAAGGCGGTGATCTCCCCCGTCACCGGATCGATCTCCTTGATCGCCTCTATCTCGTCGCCGAACAATTCCACGCGCACCGCATTGTCGGAACCGGCGGGGAAGATGTCCACCACATCGCCCCGTACGCGAAAGTTGCCGCGATCAAACGCCACATCGTTGCGCGTGTACTGGATGTCAACCAATCTGTGAAGAATATCCCTGCGGCTGCGTTCCTGACCGGGACGCAGGGACAACACCTGGTTTTCATAGTCGATGGGACTGCCCAGACCGTAGATGCAACTTACGCTCGCCACGATGACGACGTCCCGCCGCTCGGTGAGCGCGGCCGTGGCGGAGTGACGCAATTTTTCTATCTCCGCGTTGATGTCGGAATCTTTCTCGATATAGGTATCCGTGGACGGAACATAGGCCTCCGGCTGATAGTAATCGTAATAACTGACAAAATACTCGACGGCGTTTTCCGGGAAAAACTCTTTGAATTCCCCGCAAAGCTGCGCCGCCAACGTCTTGTTGTGGGAGATGACCAAGGTGGGCTTTTGCACCCGTTCGATCACGTTCGCCATCGTGAACGTCTTGCCCGAACCCGTGGCGCCCAAAAGCGTCTGATATTTCTTTCCCTCCAATATCCCCCGCGCCAGCGACTCCGTCGCCCGGGGTTGGTCGCCCGTGGCCCGGTACGGGGCATGCAATTTGAATTGGTTCATGAATCGGGGTTCCTCTCGTTCAACCACGTCAGCACATCCTCATACACATCCCGCTTATTGGCTTCGTGGAGCATTTCATGCCGTCCGTTCGGATAAAGTTTCAGGGTCGCATCCGCGTGGCCCGCGGAGATCAACGCGTTGTACACTTCGCGCGGTCCCTTGCCGTATGCCCCGACGGGATCCTCTTCGCCCGAGAAGATGAGAACCGGCAATGACGCGGGGATTTTTGCCGCCCATTTCGCGGGACCGATCGCGCCGAGCAGGGAAAACAGATCGTAAAATCCCCCCGCCGTGAACGGGAATCCGCACAGCGCGTCACGGCTGTACGCGACGCATGCTTCATCCACCGTGGACAACCACGCGCAGCGATTGATCGGGTTCTGAATACGCTTGTTGTAGGAACCGAAAGCGATGCCGGTCAACAGCGTTCCCCGGGATTTCGGACCTTTCAGTTTTTTCTGGACGGCGGCGACCGCTTTGCCGAACGGCAGGGTCGCATTCCGGCCCATCGTGCCGGAGAGGATGCAGCCGGACAGGGCTTCTCCGTACAGCGTGGCGTATTTGCGCGCCAGAAAGGAACCCATGCTGTGACCCAACAGGAAGACACGCAGCCCCGGATACCGGACCGTCAGTTCGTCCGTCAAGGCCTTCATGTCGCCGATCACACAAGCCGGACCGTCCTTGTCGGCGAAATATCCCAAGGTTTCGGCGCTGCGCCCGTGTCCCGCGTGGTCATTCATGCCGACCACATAGCCGTGCGACGCCAGAAACCGCGCAAACTCCCCATACCTGCCGCTGTGCTCGGCCATCCCGTGCGCGATCTGCACGATCGCGCGTTGCCTGTCTCCGTACCAACAACGGGAGAAGATCTCTCCCGTTCCTCCGGTCGCCGGGCGCTTCCATTGCTTTTCCGTAATATGCGCATCGGACGTGTTCCATCCGGACATGTTCTGCCTGTTTCCTCCCTGCGATGAAAGAATCTGTTTGATCGGCGCCGAACCATGACGGGCGCGTCCCGCAGACGGTCGGCATTTCTTCCCCGGATTTTATTCCACGGATTTTCTTCCATTGTATCACAACCGTCCCCGCTCCGAAACACCCATTGTTCACCGTTTCTCCGGCTCACGGACAATGACGCGGCGCCGGCCGATCGGAAGCATGAGGGGTTTCCCGGAAACAGGATCGACGATCACCTGACTGTCGAGACCGAACACCGACTTAATGCTTTGCTCCGTAAGCACCGCAGCGGGATCTCCGGCCGCATATATGCCCCCTGCCGCTATTGCGACCAATTGATCGCAATAGCGCGCGGCAAGATTCAGATCGTGCAACACCATGATGATTGTCGTGCCCCGCGTCTGATTGAGTTCCACGAGCAGATCGAGAATTTCCACCTGATGGCTGACGTCGAGGAACGTCGTGGGTTCGTCAAGCAACAGCAGATCCGTCCGCTGCGCGAGCGCCATCGCGATCCACACCCTCTGGCGCTGACCGCCGGAAAGCTCGTCCACGGCGCGATCCGCCAGATCGCCTGTCGCCGTCATATCCAAAGCGGCCGCGACGGCGGCGGCGTCTTCCGCGCTCCACCGGGAGAAAAGGCGTTGATGCGGATGACGCCCGCGCCCCACCAAATCCGAGACGGTAATGCCCTCGGGCGCAATGGGCGACTGAGGCAACAATCCGAGTATGCGCGCCAATTGTTTGGCGGGCATCCTGTGCACGTCTTTGCCGTCAAGAACGACCCTGCCGGACAAAGGCATGAGCAGCCGCGACAGGGCGCGAAGCAATGTGGATTTCCCGCAGGCGTTCGCGCCGACAATCGCGGTGATTTTCCCGGGCAATATGTCGAGATCGAGTTCATTGACAACAGCCCGTTTGTTGTAACCCAGTGTGAGATTCTGAGCGGTCAGCGTGTGTTCCACAGTCACAGGAAACCTCCTCTTCGGTTGGTGCGGACGATCAGCCAAACAAGGTAGGGCGCACCCAGTATTCCGGTGATCACCCCCACGGGATAGCGAACCCCGAGCAAAAACTGTCCCGAAAAATCAGCCGTCAAAACGAGGAGCGCACCCATAAGAGCGGACGGAAGAAAGAGCGAACCGCCGGCTCCCACGATCCTCGCCGCTATCGGACCGGAAAGAAAGGCCACAAACGCTATCGGACCGGATGCGGCGGCGGCGAACGCGATCAAACCGACGGAGGCGAGCGTGACGATGAGACGCGTACGATTTACCCGCACACCGAGAGCGGCGGCCGTGTCGTCCCCGAGCTGCGTCATGCTCAGATTTTTTGATTGACTCAAAAGCAAAGGCACGAAGACGAGCTGTGAGCCCAAAACCGGCAGAACCGTTTTCCAAACGGTTCCGTTCAGACTGCCGGTCATCCAGCGCATGACTTCCTGCAGATCCCACTCGGAGGCCTGCGTCAGAAGGTAAGACGTCACGCTGTTCAGCATTGAGGCAATGCCTATGCCGATCAGGATCAGGCGGGCGCTTGCCGCGCCGTTTTTGTACGACAAAAGATAGACGAGCAAGGCAACGCCCAAGCCTGCGGCCACGGCGAAGATCGATACGGCAGTCGCGCCGAGGGACAGCGCGACAATGGCAAAGACGGCGGCGGCGGTCGCACCCGAGCTGATTCCGATAATGTCGGGACTGGCAAGCGGATTGCGAAGCATCGTCTGAAACGCGACGCCCGCGAAACCGAAACTCAGACCCACAAGCAACGCGAGCGCCGCTCTCGGCAGTCTGAGCGTTCCCACCGTAAAGGACGCTCCCGGGATATTCTCTCCCAGGACAACGCGCCAAACTTCCTCCGGCGTGTAAAACGTGTGGCCGCACATCAGCGAGACGCAGAATATTGCGGTCATGAGCGCAATCAATGACGCGATAACGAGACGGCGGCGCCGTACACGTCGTTTTTTGCCGGACAGTATGGTCTGCGCGGTCGCGGTCAGGGAAACCCCGGTCAATGTCGTCATAAGGCGCGCGCTTTCTGTTTTTTGACAATAAAGATGAAGATGGGCGCTCCGACAAATGCCGTGACAATCGCCACGTCAAGTTCCGCGGGCCGCGCGATGATGCGACCCAGCACATCGGCCGCCGTCAGCAATATGGCGCCGGCAAGGGCGCTGAAAGGCAGGAGCCGTCGATGATCGACGCCCACCAACAGACGGCAGGCGTGCGGAACGATCAGACCGACAAAGCCGATGGGCCCGCAGATCGCGGTGGACGCGCCACACAGCATCACCGCGCCGAGAGAGGCGACGCCCCGCGCCAAGGCGACCCGTTCCCCGAGTCCGGCGGCGAGTTCGTCTCCCAACGCGAGAGAGTTCAGTCTGCGGGCGGACAGGAAGCAAATCGCAAAGCCGGCCACCAGATAGGGCAGGACAAGCAGAAAGCTGTCAAACGTTCTGCCGCCGACGCCGCCTATCTGCCAGGAGCGCACATCGTCGGAAATGTCGTTGCGCGGCAATACGATCGCGGTGACGAAGGAAATAAGCGCCGCGGACGTGGCCGTTCCGGCGAGAGCGAGCTTCAGCGGCGTGGCGCCTCCGTGTCCCATCGAACCAATGCCGTAAACAAACAAGGCGGCCGCCGCGGCTCCTGCGATGGCGGCCCAAATGAAACCGGAAGCGGTCGACAAACCAAAAAACGCTATGCCCACCACGACCGCGAGCGATGCGCCCATCTTGACCCCGAGAATACCCGGATCGGCCAACGGGTTGCGTGTGACGCCCTG
>JAISML010000202.1 GCA_031276775.1 Eubacteriales Family XIII. Incertae Sedis bacterium
GAAAAGAGCGGTATTCGGCGCTCCGCACCTTGCTTCGCGACGGCTGTGGCATTTTTTGATTCCGGGCGGAAGAACGCCAACGCTTCCGGATCGATTCGTCCCGCCGATCGGATTTCCGAATGGGTGTTCCCCTCCAATATCTATTGCATCGCCTGCGGCAGCGTAATAGACGCGACCGCGCCTTATGCCCTGTGCGACGGATGCGTCAGGGCGTTCGCGTGGAACACGGGTCGGGTCTGTGCCAAATGCGGCAAGTCGCTGGAAGGCATTTTGCGCGCCGACGAAGCGGACGGGCGGGCGGCAGGGCTGTGTTTCGACTGTGAGGCGGCGGGGCGCGTGTTCGGCAAAGGATATTCCTGCGTCACGTACGAGGGGAACGCAAGGGAAACCGTAAGAGCGTTGAAATACCGGGATCAGGCTCATATCGCGGACAAATTGGCGGAAATGATGTGGGATAGGATCCGCAGCGCGGCCGACGCGGAAACGGGGGAGATGTGCGCGCCCGATTTGATCATTCCCGTTCCAATGCATATAATAAAGAGAAGGAAGCGGGGCTACGATCAGGCGGCGCTCATCGCGAAACGGCTTGCCGCGCGCATGGGGCTTCCCTATGACGAACGTTGCATTGCGCGAAGCGGACAAACGTCGGTGATGAGCAGTTTGCGGCGGGACGAACGAAAACGCAACGTACATGATATGTTTGCGCTTGCCGGCGATGCGGAGAAGCGCGTCGCGGGCAAGGACATCCTGCTTGTGGACGACGTATTTACGACGGGCAGTACTGCGGACGCGTGCGCTTCCGTCCTTCTCGCGGCGGGCGCCGCGAACGTCGATGTCTACACGTTTGCCTCGGGCGCAAACGTGCGCATCGGATATGCGACAGGCAACCGACAAGAGCCGGACGGGTCTGTGGTTGAAAATCCATGCCAGTTGCGGGCGAAAGGATCCACGTAAGCCGATTCGCAAAGCGGCGGCGATCATGGCGCAGCTTAGGAGTAAGTCCCGGGAAGGTCCCGGGCGAGTGTGGGGGCAAAGACCAGGTCAGCCGTCCGGCTCTTGTCGATTGTCTGTTCAATTTGAATATGTTATATTATTATTACGGTTACCGGTTCGCGGGCGGAAAGGAAAGCAAACGATGAAAGTGATTATTACCAGCAAAAATTTTAATGCAAGCGACCATCTTCGCGATACGATTGAGTCGAAATTCGCCAAGTTGAGCAAATATTTTTCCAGCGATATCGTGGCGAACATCACCCTTTCTTTGGAAAAGGGCAGACAAAAGATAGAAGCGACCATCAACGCCAAAGGCACCATATTCCGCGCCGAAGACACGACAAACGACATCTACAGCGGGGTGGACAAGGTCGTGGACAAACTGTCCGGACAGATGTCCAAATACAAGAGCAAACTCGTCAAGCGGCACAAGGACAACAAATCCATTTTGTTCGACGATGTTCCCGACGCGTACGACGAGACGGACAACGAAATCACGATCGTCAAACGAAAGAAATTCGATCTGCTGCCCATGTCGCCCGAGGAGGCGGTTCTTCAGATGGAACTTCTCCAACACACCTTTTTCGTGTTTTTGAACATGGAGACCGACGGGATCGGCGTCGTTTACCGGCGCAACGACGGCAATTACGGTCTGCTCGAAACTGAAATATGAGCGTTTTCGATGTGCGTGCCGAGTGATGAGAGCGGTCGTTCAGAGGGTAACTGAAGCGGATGTGACGGTCTTCGACGGCGACCCCGTCGCGGGCGCCGATGGCGGAGCGGACGACGCGCGCAGGATCGGACGGGCCGCGCCCGGAACGCCTCGCACGGGCAGGGTGGCCGGCCGGATCGGTTCGGGACTCGTCGTGTTTCTCGGGGTGGAGGAGGGCGACGGGGAAGCGGACGCCGCCTATATGGCGGACAAAGTCTGCGGTCTGCGCGTTTTCGACGACGCGGACGGAAAGATGAACCTCAGCGTGATGGACGTCGCGGACGGCATGATCCTCGCAGTGTCGCAGTTCACTCTGCTCGGAGATGTGAGAAAAGGGAAACGGCCGAGCTTCACGGCCGCCGCGAAACCTGCGGCGGCTGACGCCCTGTACCGAAGTTTTGTCGACAAAGCGGCCTCCAAAGGCGTCCGCGTCGAAGAGGGCGTGTTCCGCGCCGATATGCTGGTGCGAATCCTCAACGACGGTCCCGTCACGATACTCATGGACAGCAGGAAGACGTTCTGACATTGATTGAGAGGGCGCGTTCGATGCGTAAGTAATAAACCCATGGAAGCGTATTTCCGGGCGGGTACGGAAGCTTGAAAACTCATGGGACGGCGCGGTCATGTTCCGGCGCCAAAGGAAGAGACGGCGCCAACGGAAGCGACGGCGCCAAAGGAAGAGACGGCGCCAAAGGAAGAACCGCAGTGAATCGGGATCCGGCGCTTTCTCTGCTCACCACTTCCATGTAGCCGCCGTGCCGCTCAGCGATCCACTTGGCGATGGACAAGCCCAGACCTGCGCCGCCGGTGTTGCGGGTGCGTGATTCATCGGCGCGCACGAAGCGATCGAAGATGTGCGGCAGGATGTTCGGGGGTATGCCGACGCCTTCGTCCCGGACGGTCAGCAGGGCGCGTCCGTTTGCAAATGTGCCGGCGTCCGGGCGCCCGGGCGGAACGCTCGTGAGCTTTAAGGCGATCACGCCGCCCGGTTCTGTGTATTTGACGCTGTTGTCCGAAAGTATGCGGATCATCTGTTTGATCAGTCCGCTGTCGCCCTCGATAAAAACCCCTTTTTCGATTTGGGATTCGAACACGTGCGTTTGGTCGATCATGACCTCTTCTTTGATGACTTCCGTAGCGACGCAGGAGAGGTCGAACGGCTTCCAATCCAATTTCATCGATGCACTGTCGCCCCGCGCAAGGAACAGCAGCTGATTGACCAATTGTTTCATGGCGGCGGCTTCGGATTTTATGGCTTCGATGGACTCTTTGAGTGTTTCCGGGTCTTCCAAGCCCCAGCGTGAAAGCAGATTGGCGTAGCCTTGTATGACGGCGATGGGCGTCCGGAGTTCATGCGACGCGTCGGACACAAACCGAACCTGCGCGTTGTAACTCTCGTCGATCCGGGTCAGCATGTCGTTGATGGCTGCCGCCAACGGGCGCAACTCGTCGCTGATGAACTCGGACGGAATGCGTTTGTCCAAGCGCCCCGTCCCTACGGCGTCCAAGGCGCGCGCCAGATTTTTCAACGCTTCGGGCGCGTATCGTCCCGACGGGGATTTGGACGCTTCCGCGAAAGCCTGTGTGGCTTCCGACAGTTCCCTGAGTGGCCGCAATGCTTTGCGGATCGCTTTTCCGCTTTTGAATCCCGTGTGAATAAGCGAGAGAAGTTGCAGTACCAAGAAGATGTGAAAGAGGAATTTGGCGACGGACAGGTAACGGCCGAAACCGATCTCGATCACCGTATAACCGTCCGGGACGGGATCGTTGCCGACGCGTTTCGCATCCGTCGGATACGTCGGAATGCTGACGACGTAGGAAAGTGAGCGAAACCGAGCGGCGGGATTTTCGGCGTCTTGGTCATGTCGGAAACAGCGCTCGGCGTCCTCCGTGTTTTCGGGGAAGATGGCTCCGACGCCGGTCACCGGCAGACCCGGCGAAACGGATTCTGCGTAGTCGATGCGGACGTCCCCTATCGAAATCGGCGTCTTGTTTGCGCGGCTTTCGGCAAGCGCGGAATCCGCCGGCGCCTCCCCGATCTGACGGAAAATGTCGGAAGCGGTCTGCTCGGCAACTACCATTCCGCCTACCGCCATGAGGATCGCGAGGGAAAGATCCAAGGATAGGAATACGAAGAAATGGATGACGATCATTCGCGCGTTCAATCCCTTTCCCGGTGTGGGTTGCTTGATTTCTCCCGGCATGGCGTCCCCTGATCCTGTGCAGGCTATTCTTCGACGCGGTAGCCTATGCCGCGTATGGTGGAGATGAGTTTGATGCCGTATTTTTCGTCGATCTTGCTTCGCAGGAAGCGTATATAGACGTCTACCGCGTTGGTTTCGCCGATATAATCGTAGCCCCAGACCTTGTCGAGCAAGGCGTCGCGCGTGAGCGCCATTCCTTTGTTTTCCAACAGGCAACGGAGCAATTCGAATTCCTTCGGCGTCAGTTCAACGGACTCTCCGTCATAGGCGACAAGGTGTCTGCCGGCGTCGAGCGTAAGTTTGCCCAAGGTCAAAACCGCGTTACCGGGCTTGTCGCCCGTTGCCGCGGTTCCCGGGTCTGCCCCCGTTGCCTTTGCCGCCGCCGATTTTCTGAGCGCCGTCCGGATGCGCGCCAACAGTTCTTCGATGGCGAAAGGTTTCGTGATATAGTCGTCGGCGCCGCTGTCCAGGCCGAGTACCTTATCCACCACTTCATCCCGGGCGGTCAGGAGCAACACGGGGACGTCTTTGGATTTGCGCAGTCTGCGAAGCATCTCTATGCCCGAGAGACCCGGCAGCATCACATCCAGCAGGATCAGGTCGAAGTCGTTCGCTTCCGCGCATTGAAGTCCCGTAAGTCCGTCCGGGCATTTCGAGACGTCATAACCCTCATGGGTGAGTTCCAACTCCACCATGCGCGCCATTTTTTCCTCATCTTCAACGAGCAAAATGTGTTCGGGCATATTTCTCTCCGTTCGCGGGGCTTACGGCGTCCGATCTTCGCCGTCCCCCGCTTTTTTGACCGAATTTTTGATGTCTTCCGCTGTATCCGCAGCCGAAGACATGACATTGTTGATGTTGTCGCGTCCGAGATCCGGTCCTCTGAATCTGTACCTGCAACCGAAGAACAGGGCGATGATCAGCACGGGCAGGGTGATCCAGAAAAAGAACATCAGCGCGACGACCAGGATGGTCACGGGGATGCTGAGCACGTTTACGTCGTGCCGGTACACCTCGAAATGATTGGTGTTGCCTTTATGGAAAACCCTGAGAATGAATTCCCATATCCGTTTCATCGTCGCGGAAAAATTTGACGGTTCGGTTTTGGGCGCTGTGCCACCGCTGCGGGCGTCCCGGTCGGTCTGTCCGGCGAAAGCGCTTGGATCGCCCTGTGCGCCGTAACCGCCCTGCGCGCCGTTTCCCATACCGGCCGCCGCCGCGCCGCTTCCCGCGCCGTATCCGCCCGGCGTTCCGTAACCGTTCGCGCCGCCGTTTGCGCTGTAGGCGCCGGTTGTCCGATAGGCGCCGGTCTGACGCGCGGTCTTTCCTTCTTTTTCCAATGCGATGATCGCTTCGAGTATGTCCCCGTTCGCCGCCTCCATGGCCGCTTTGGCTTCCTCATACG
>JAISML010000206.1 GCA_031276775.1 Eubacteriales Family XIII. Incertae Sedis bacterium
CACATCCGCCCGGCGGCGCGAAGATATTTTGAAAACACCCCGAAATTCCAAGACTTCCGCCAAAGATTCCGTCCCGGATGTTTGTGGCATACCTTTTGCGTATTATCCGGGCGCGTCACAAAACCTTATGTGATGTGACGCGCGCTGTCCGCCGCAGATCCGCGATGAGGCGTCACTGCGGGAAAACGGCGAAACGGCGTCAGAGGCAACGCCCGGATATCCGCACCGGGCAGGGAATGATATCGGAGGAGGTAGCGCGGAGGCAGAATTATGATGAAAAATCAACGAAGAAATTGGAAAGACATTTCCCTTTGGAAAGATGTGACCGATCAGGAATGGAATGATTGGAAGTGGCAGATCAGTCACAGACTCACGACCGCGGAGGACATCGGGCGGGTGATCCGCCTTACCGACCGGGAGGAAGCGGACATCAAAAGAGTCATGGACGGATTTCGGATAGGCATCACGCCTTATTATGCGTCCCTCATGGATCCGGACAACCCCAAGGATCCCGTCAGAATGCAGGCGGTGCCGGTTATTGCGGAAACGCACCGGGGGGTTGCGGACATGGAGGATCCCCTGCACGAGGACGCGGATTCGCCGGCGCCGGGACTGACCCACCGCTATCCCGACCGGGTATTGTTTCTGATCACGGATCAATGCTCCATGTATTGCAGGCATTGCACGAGACGCAGGCTCGCGGGGGAACGCGACGGCGCGCGTAGCAGGAAAGAGATCGACGCTTGCGTCGCATACATCAAAAAGACGCCCCGGGTGCGGGACGTGCTGCTTTCGGGCGGGGACTGCCTGTGCGTATCCGACGCAACGCTCGAATACGTCATCGGCGAACTGCGCAAGATCGATCATGTGGAGATCGTGAGGCTCGGTTCGAGAACGCCCGTCGTCATGCCGCAGCGCATCACGGATGATTTGGTCAACATGCTGAAAAAGTACCATCCCATCTGGCTCAACACACACTTCAATCATCCGAAGGAAATGACGGAAGAAGCGGCGGCGGCTTGCGCGAAGTTGGCCGATGCGGGAATTCCGCTCGGCAATCAGACCGTCCTGCTCCGGGGACTCAACGACAGACCGAACATCATGAGGGAACTCGTGCACGTCTTGGTCATGAACCGGGTAAGACCTTATTACATCTATCAATGCGATCTGTCGCTCGGCATCGAGCATTTCAGGACGAAGATCACGAAAGGCATCGAACTCATCGAGTGTTTGCGGGGTCATACGTCCGGCTACGCCGTGCCGACGTTCGTCGTGGATGCGCCCGGCGGCGGCGGGAAAATTCCCGTCATGCCACAGTATCTGATCTCCCAGACGCCGGAGCGGGTAATCCTGCGCAATTACGAAGGTGTGATCACCACCTACACCGAACCGAAGTACAACGAATGGGAAGAGGGGAACGACGCGGATCCGCAGGAGGACAAGCAGTATCAATACGAAGGGGTCGCCGCTTTGTCGGAAGGCGAACGGCTTTCACTCGAACCGGGCGGTCTGTCGCGGCACGCGCGGAACAAGAAATAGGCGGTCAAAAGAGGCTGAAATGATTGCCGCAAATTGACATAAATTTCCGCTCACGATAAAAGTTTTCAACCTGTGGATAAAAAGCCGTAAGCTCATCTGAGATCTGCGGCTTTTTGTTGAAATTCCGAGCTGTTGCACGGACAATGTCATCCACAGGGCGCCTTGGATAACATTGTATGCAATTTTTGCGGAGGTGTGGAAAACGACATCGGTGTTGACAATGACGCCCTTGTGCGCTTGTTGAAATCTGTTTGTGCCTGTACGAACATTGGTTGACATAAAATGTCACCAAGCCGCGAAAATTTGCAAACGTGAGCCGAAAAATGTATAATCATACCATATGAAATGCGGTCGGTCAAGGATCGGATCGGTCGGGAAAGAGTAACCATGCCCTTGTCGGGACCGGAAATTCGCGTTTTGCGCGCGGAGAACGGAAAGGAAGCGGAACGACAGGCGACAACGGGCGATGAAGGAGTGCATAGAATGGCAGTAACGGATTACACAACCTTGGACAGAAAATATTCGAAGATCACGCCCGAGATACGGCGGCTTGCCGATCTTTGCGTGTCCAACGGGCAGATCGAGCCCGAGCTGTACGGCAGATACCAAGTCAACAGCGGTTTGCGTGACCTGAACGGAAACGGCGTTTTGACGGGACTTACGGAGATATCGGAGATCAAGGCTTTTGAGTTTGACGGGAACGGCGCCAAGACCCCCATCGACGGAGAGCTTTGTTTTCGCGGATACAATGTGGAAGAACTGGTCTCCGGCTTTATCGATGAGGAACGGGCCGGCTTTGAGGAAACCACCTATCTTCTGATCTTCGGGGAATTGCCGAACAAAGAAGAGTTGGAAGCGTTTCGCAAGCTCTTGTCCAAATACCGCACCCTGCCCACCGGCTTCGTGCGCGACATCATCATGAAAGCGCCCAGCGACGACATGATGAACACCTTGGCGCGCAGTGTGCTGACCCTGCACGCGTATGACGGCAACGCCAACGACATCTCCATCCCCAATGTACTCAGGCAGAGCCTGTTGCTCATCGCCGTCTTTCCCATGTTGGCGGTTTACGGCTATCAGGCTTACCGCCACTACTTCGGCGGAGACGATCTGTTCATCCATACGCCGAAACCGCAGCTGTCCACAGCGGAAAATCTCCTGCAAATGTTGCGGAAGAACGGCAAATACTCGACATTGGAGGCGAAGATCCTCGATCTGTCGCTGGTATTGCACGCGGAGCACGGAGGCGGCAACAATTCCACGTTCACCACCCACGTGGTATCCTCGTCGGGCACGGATACGTATTCCTCCGTCGCGGCTTCGCTCGGTTCGCTGAAAGGCCCCAAACACGGCGGCGCGAACATCAGGGTCGTACAGATGTTTGACGACATGAAAGCGAACATCAAGGATTGGGCGGACGATGAACAGGTGGAACGCTACCTGCGCGATCTCCTGAACAAAAAGGCTTTCGACAAGGCCGGGCTCATATACGGCATGGGACACGCCGTATATTCCCTCTCCGATCCGAGGGCGAACATCTTCAAGGGCTTTGTCGAAAAATTGTCCGCGGAGAAAGGCAGAAACGATGAATATGCGCTCTACAGTTCCGTCGCGCGGCTCGCGCCCAAGGTCATAGGCGAAGAACGCAGGATATACAAGGGCGTCTCCGCCAACGTCGACTTTTACAGCGGTTTCGTGTACAGCATGTTGGATCTTCCCTCCGAACTGTATACGCCCCTCTTCGCCATCGCCCGCATATCCGGTTGGAGTGCGCACAGAATCGAGGAACTGATCAACGCGGGCAAGATCATCAGACCCGCATACAGAAGCGTATCCGACCGCAGAGCATACGTTCCGCTGCAACGGAGGTAAGGGACAGCGCTTGCGGTTTCCCTCGGAAATGAGGCTGCGCGACCTTTAAAATTCCACGTCGTCCGCCACGTTGCCGCCTCGCTCGGCAGCGAACTTTTCCGCGTATTTCGCTTTCATTTCACACTGGTAATCCAAGTATTCCCGAAGCTGTTCCGGATCGATCCTGAAGTTTTCCTCGCCGTGCTTCATGGCTGCGGCTTGAAAATCCGCCAAGTTAATGCCGAATGTTTCCAACAGCCACTGGGATCCGTCCAGACCGTATTCAAAAGCCGCTTCCCTGGCGCCGGAAAGCTCTTCGTAAAAATAGCGATCGGCTTTGACGCGTTCCAAATTGGCGGCGCCTTCCGCGGAGATGTCCGCCTTGACCGCGTCCAACTTCGGGTGCGGCGTTTCATCCGCAAAATATTGGCTGTACAGGATGGTGACCTCAAAGGTCTCGTCTTCGGCCATCCGTTGCGGCCAGAGCGTGTTGATTTCATCCCAGATGGCGCGATCAATGCCCATGGCCCGGAAGATCGGTTCCTCGTCCACCCCCTGCGCGATTCTTTTCGCCATGGCGGCATAGTCCCTGAGAGAAATGCCGTGAATTGGTTCCAGATAGTCTTTAGCCATGGTGTTGACCTCCTTGTGTGTGTGCAGCGATATACTTATGGTACAGCGTTTCGTGATGTTCCCGCAGGGCGGGCAGCATGCGGTTGAGCTCATCGTACAGGGCGCGCAGATACGTGCGGTACAAGGCGTCGGTTCGGCCCCCCTGTTGATAAGCGCCGTAGAGGGGGGATACGCGTTTTTCCGCCAGGTCACGGGCGATAAAGGGAAGTTTCCGCGCTTTGGATCCGGGGTCAAAGGTGTTTTGGGTGGCGCAGGCCGGGCAGGCAAGATGGACGCTGATGAAGCAGTCAGCCGGAACGGAAATGGGCGCGCCGCATTGCCTGCAACGGAAAACGCCCCTGTTTGCATCGAGCGTTTCAAGGATTTGCCGGTATTCTTCCTCCAAGTTTTCCCGGAGCGTCGCCCGCACCAAATTGTGCCAATCCAAGTAGGTTTCCTCAAATGCGTGATACCGGTCTTCGCAGTTGTCCCTGAAAGCATTGCCTGTCCCGTAGAAAGCGTCGGCAAACGCGATCTCCTCCCGAAAACGGTACCAGGTGTCGATCACCTTTGCGTCACGGGTCTCGTAAACCTTATCCCGGATATGACCGAGCTGACCTTCCACGCCGGCGAGCATCCTCAGATAAACCTGTTCGCTGTCCGGATCGCGCCGCAGGGCGCGCAATTCCGGCAGGGCGGCGGAGCAGAGCTCCTCCATTTTGGCCTCCATCTTCTCCAGAAACGCAAACCACCGGGTTTCAAGGTCTTCGAGTTCCTGCCGCCAGGCGGCTTCCGCCGCTTTGCCGGATCGGGATCGTTTCACATCAAACATGGGGGGAATTGTCCTCCTTTTTCAGATAGACGCCGTCGTCTATTTTCGTGTCGAGGAACCGGTGTCCGCAATAGGCGCAATGGGTAAGACCGTCCTGTTTTGCCCGTCCCGCGCCGCAGTTGGGGCAGAGCGCGACGTCCATGCCGGGCGGCGTTTCCCCTTGGGCAAGATAAGCTTTTTGGGCGGAAGCCGCTTTTTTCAGATTGTTCAGGAAAGACAGGGCTTTGTTTTCCGTCATGATCTCACCCAAACTCCGCCAGAAGATGGCTTTTTTTTGCCTTATATTCTTCCGCGTCGATGAGCCCTTTTTCGAAGAGATCTTTGAGTTTGCGCAGTTTTGTTTCCAATGTTTCGCCGTTCGCAAGCCCGCCCGCGTCCGCGCTTTGCAAGTGGTTTACCACAAGACCCATCATGGCGCCCTGTTGCGCTGCGGCGCGAAGTCCGCCATTTTTGTCGCCGATGGCTTGGGCGGTTTGGAATGCCGTGTAGCGGTTCATGTCATCCACCATGTTCATGCTGCTGATGTTGTCGAAGTGCGCCGTCACCTCGTCGGGGAGGGTCACGCTTGTAATGACAAAACGCGTCAAACGGACGCCGAGCTGTTCAAAATAAGGCGTCAGCAGGGGCGTGACCTTTTCGCTCAGGGCGCTCATGCTGCCTGCGGTTTCCATGAGGGGGATTTTCTCGGTGGCCAGTATTTCACCGAATTTCGGCGCGATCACGTCCCGCAGCTGCTGTTGCAATTCGAAGATCGTCAGTCTTCCGTACGTGCCCGCGTACCGGCTGAAAAAGCGCGCCACATCGGAGATTTCGAGATCGAAACTTCCAAAGGCCCGGATGCGGATGTTGCCGAAGCCGGGATCGTTTATCAGGATCGGCGTCGGCGTTCCCCATTTGTTGTTGATGAACAGGTGCGTGTTGAAAAAATAAACATCCGCTTTGTACGGGCTTTTGAATCCGTATTTCCATCCCCTGAGTTTGCTCAAAATGGGGATGTTGTCCGTACTCAGGGTATGGACGCCCGGTCCGAACACGTCGGCGACGCGTCCTTCGCAGAGCAACATCACGCGCTGGCTTTCCCGAACCGTCAGTTGCGCGCCGTTTTTGATCTCTTTGTCCTCGTCCCTGAACTTCCACATCAGCAGATTGGGATCCGGCGTGACGCTTTCAATGATCTCTATGAATTCCATTTCCATGATTTTCAAATTCTACCACAAGAGCCCCCGCTTTTCAAGGATGTCCGTGAATTTTCATTGCGGCGCGAACAGTTGCCTGAGCCGTTCCACCTGCGTCGAGGAACCGGCCGAGGCCGCGTAATTCAGGAAGAGGGCTTCGTTGATGGCATGCGCTTGCACGAACGCTTCGACGTCTCCCTTGTAATACCGGAAATCTATCACATGGATCTCTTCATAGTTCTCCGCGAGGAAAGGCAGCATCGCATTGGCGAAAGACTCCTTGATCACGAGCAGTCTGCGCCCATTTTTGTTTTCCGTCACAATGCTGACATACGGCAGATCGCCGGCGGCATAAGCCAAATATTTGTTGCTGCCGGGAATTTCCTGCGGTTCCTGGGCGAAATGCAGAGGCATGGCCCCGCTCATGTCACTGCCCTCGTAACCGGTCATGGTATACCCGATCCGCGGGCGGTACGCGATCAGATAGTCGGGATTCTCTTTGAGCAGACTGTTCCCTCCCATGGAATTGTAAAGACTGCCGAGAAATCCTTCGTGCCGCACCTGCCCGTAACTTTCAAGCGGCGCAACGGACAGTTTTTTGGACCGGGCATATTCACAGTACGCGTAATACGCGCCCAGGCCGGTCCAATGGTGGTCGGTGCGGAAATAGATATCCTCGTCGCTGTGCGCCGCCAGCGTGTTGTACACCCAGACTTTGTTTACGGCGGCGGGCAGACGGTTGTAGATGAACGAGATCGCTTCGTATTGGCTGTCCGTCATCTCGCGGTACCGATCCGGGATCTTGAATTCCACGTTCGTGGGCGCGACCATGACGCTGGTGGCGATCGTGTCTTTGTGCCGCTCGCCGAACGCGCCGACGATGTCCGCGTAGGCCGCGTTGGACGCCTCGTTGAACCCGTAAAGCTCCAAGACCGTGGTTCCGACCATGAGAACGCCGCCTTTGCGCTCGCCGTCCATATCCGGCAGAGGTTCTGTCACGCGGCGATCCGGAATGAAGTCCCCCCCGATCACGCGGGCAAACGCCGTTCCCGCAAGAATGGCGTCCGCAGTCTGCCCGTCGTTCGTTCCGGCGTCTGCGCCGGGATCTTCTTCCACGTTGCCGTCCCTGCCTTCGCTCGCGCCCGCGTCCAAGCGGATGATGACGTCGTCTTCGCCTTTGACGCCGCGCAAACCGCGCAAAAACGCCGCTTGCTCGATCATCCACTCCCGAAGGGGGAACGTGTCCGAATAATAGAGGGAAAAATCGACGGTCAATTGTCCGTCGGCGAATGCGGCGGCGGACACTTTTGGGGGTTTCTCCAAAGGGCGGTTTTCGATATCGGAGACGGTCGGCTTTTCCGCGAGAAAGCTGATCAGTCCCGTCAACGCCAATACGCCCCAGAAAGCGAAAGCCGCAATTTTGTATCTGTCATGAATGCGCGGCGCTTCGCTTCGCGAAAAGCGCGCCGCCCGGCGACGGAACTGCCGCCGTGAATGCCTGTTCAAATATCGTTTGGAACGTTTCAGTTCCGCTTTTTCATATCGTATCATACCGTATCATTCCGTTTTCCGGATCGCCTCCCGCCCCGGCTTAAAATCTGAAATAGATAAAGGGATTGTAACTGTTGCCCACCAACATGACGGTGGCGACGAACAGCAATCCTCCGATCACAATGCATTTCGCCGCGAACACCACGCGTTCCCCGACGACGCCCTTCCCCGCAACATACGCGCAGATCGCTTTCGGTATGTTGATGATCCGCATGCACGCCAAAAGTGCAAACGCGACGAAGAACACATTGTTCATAAACACGACGCGCAATCCCGGGTCGATCAAGCCGTTTGCGCCGACGCCGAACAGTTTGCCCAAAAAAGCGAACATCAGACCCATGTCCGTAAAATAAAACCACACCCAACCGATCATCACGACCAGCAGGAGGTAGACATGCCGCAGGATCCGGGGGACGGATTCCAAGCGTTTGCGCAGAAACGATTTTTCCGCGACGATGAACGCGAAGTACCACAGCCCCCACAATACGAAATTCCAGCTCGCTCCGTGCCAGAGGCCGGTGAGCGTCCAGACGATGAGCAGGTTGCGGACGCGGCGCCGGCGGCTGCCGCCGAGGGGAATGTACACATAGTCGCGGAAGAACGAACTGAGCGATATGTGCCACCGCCTCCAAAATTCCGTGACGGATCGGGACAGATAAGGATAGCGGAAATTTTCATGGTAATGAAACCCCAGGATGCGCCCCATGCCGATGGCCATGTCGGAATAAGCCGAAAAATCAAAATAGATTTGGAGGGTATACATCAGCAGCCCGAACCACGCGCCCATGACCGACAGAGAACCGAACTGCGCCGGTTCCATATAGGTGACGGACAGGGAACCGCAGACGTTGGCCAAGACCGCTTTCTTGGCCAACCCGACGGTGAATCGCTCAATACCGGCGCAGACTTCCCTGAAGTCGGTTTCCCGTTCTCCGATCTCCGCCGCGACATGACCGTAACGCACGATGGGGCCGGCCACCAACTGCGGGAAGAGGGCGACGTAAAGCAGGAGTTTGGGAAAGGAGCGCTGCGTTTCCACCTCCCCGCGGTAGACATCGACGACATACGACAATATCTGGAACGTGTAGAAAGAAATTCCGATGGGCAAGGCGATCTGCGGCACGGGCAGATCGAGCCGCGTCAGGATGTTGAAGGTTTCCACGAGAAAACCGCTGTACTTAAATACGATCAACATTCCGATGTCGAAGACAATCGCCGCAAGCAACGAGGCCCTGCGGAGGCTGCGCCGCCGGCGTTCGTCCGCAGGTCCGCCGTCATGATCGGCGGAGACGGCCGCACAGTCCCGGGCGTCCGTCCCGTTTTGGCGATCTTCCCCGGTTTGGATCTCCGCGCCGCGTCCGCCCATCAGCAAAGCCGCACCGTAGTTTACGGCGACGGTCGCGAGCATGAGGAAGACGATGACGGGTTCCCCCCAAGCGTAAAAAATCAACGAAAACAGGATGAGCGCGCCGTTGCGCCACGCAAGGCTGCGGCGCACAAAATAGCACAGCATGCATGCCGGGAAAAAAACGTACAGAAATATCAAACTCGAAAAAACCAACGTCGTCCCCTGATTTTAATCCCTCGAATAGAAATATACGCCCTCGGATTCAAACCGATTGATTCGACCCTCCCCATACAGGTATTGCAGATGGGCAATGGCTTCCCCCGCAGCAAACCATTTCTGCGACAAAGGAAAATCCTCCCACCGATCAAAAGAGACGTCCCAGTGCATTGCCGCCGCCGCCTCATATGCGTTCATCGCGCGCGTTCCGAGAATGCCGATCAATTCTTCGAGACGGGCGATGTGATGCGCCCGAAGTTCGGCGATCCGTTTGCGAAACGAATCGGGCGATCTGCGGTGACCCGTGAGCGCCGTACGCACATCGAGGGTTTCCACCTTGCCCAAACTGTCCAAATAGAGTCTGAGCGGGTTGTCCATGCCCACCTCGACGGTGATGTTCGGCGTAATGTCGTCGAGCACATGATCGGCGCAGAACAGCAACTGCTTGCTTCCGTCATAAAGGCACATATGCCCCGGCGTATGTCCCGGCGTCCAGACGCTGCGAAGCGTGTAGCCGCCGTACTCCATTGTCTGCCCCTCGTCAACGGGGATGAAATTCACTTTCTCACGAACATTATACTCCCAACCGGGATGGTTTTCCATATTTGTTTTTCCGCGCGACGGATATCCGTAGTGCGCGTATATGCCGTCCAATTCCTCCCAATACGCCGGTGTGGTGGCATAATTGATGAGATCGCCGTCGGCTTTGCTGCAATAGATGCGGCTGCCCGCGGAAGCCATTTTCTTCATCAGTCCGCAATGATCCGAATGAAGATGCGTGACGAATATGTCCGTCCCGCCCGGATCCGCGTTCAGTGCTTTCAGCGCGCCGCGCAAAACCGTCTCGCACTCCGGTCTGTTGAAACCTGTGTCGATCAGCAGATTTCTGCCGCCGTGGGCAGCGTCGCCCCTGATCAGGTAGGCGTTCAGAAAGCGCAGGGGATTTTTCGGCAAAGGCACGAGGATGCGGTAGACGCCCGCCGCCGCTTCATGTATGGTTTCTTTCAGGTTTTGATTCATGGCGCAATACCCCAATCATGCAATACAGGACTTTCGCGTGCGCGGTAAGGCGGTATCGAAACGCGGTGTTGCCGCCCGTTGCCGCCCCTATTGACCGACGCCGTTTCGCGCTTCCACGACCGTCATTGCCTCGTCCAATCTGTCCACGATCTTGTCGACTTCCCCGCGCGTGATGACGAAAGCCGGCGAAATCACCAACGCGTCCCCGGACTGTCCCCGGTTGCATCCGCTCGAAGATTCGATGATCATGTTCCCTTTCAGCGCTTCCCTGTTGACCTGCAACGCGAACTTGGCGCCGGCGGGGAAGCTCTCTTTCGTGGTTTTGTCCCGCACCAACTCGATGCCGACCATCAGCCCTCTGCCCCGAACATCCCCGAAAGTGGGGTGCTTCTCCGCGATCTCCGTCACCCTCTGCTTCAGATAGTCGCCCATCTTTCGGCAGTTCTCCACGAGATCGTGTTCCTTCAAATACCGGTAAGCCGCCAGTTGCGTCGCCGCGCCCAAGGGATTGCCGGACCACGAGTAACCCGGCGTGAAGTCGCCCTTGTTCTCATAGAGTCCGTCATAGAATTTTTGCGTGACGGAAACCGCCGCGAGCGGAAAGTAACCGCCGCTGACCGCCTTGCCCGTCACAACCATGTCGGGGACGATCCCGTAATGCTTGTAGGCGAACATCTTGCCCGTCCGACCGAAACCGGTCATCACCTCGTCCGCGATCATCACCACATCGTACGCATCGCATATCCGTCGGATCTCCTTGAAATACCCGGGATGCGGTTCTGCCGCGCACAGGGACATGCCGGAGATCGGCTCCGCGATGAACGCCGCCACAGTTTCCGGTCCCTGCGCGAGAATCTCATTTTCCAAGGCTTTCGCGCACTGAAGCCCGCAGGTTTCCGGCTTTTGATCAAACCAGCAGCGGTAGCAGTAGCACGGCGCGATGTGACCGTGTTCGAAGAGATATGGCTCATATCCCGATCGCCGCTTTGTGAATCCGCTGACGGCCAATACGCCCATGCTGCTCCCATGGTAACTCTGCCACCGCGACAGAATTTTGTATTTGCCAAAGTTGCCGCGCACGAGATGATAGTTTCGCACCAATTTGATGGCAATCTCGTTGGCCTCGCTGCCTCCCGCTACCTGAAACGTCTTGACGAGATCGCCGTCCGACGCTTCATGGAACGTGGCGCAGGATTCCTCGAGGACGGGCGTCACGCAGTCGTCTCTGTGGGCAAACGCCAATTTGACGGCCTGCTCCCGCATCGCGTCGGCGATCTCTTCGATGCCGTGCCCCAGACTCACCAGCACCGGACCGGAGGCGCCGTCGATGATCTCCGTGCCGTCCTCCGTATACATATAAATGCCTTTGCCGCGCTCAATGCGCGGATAATCCCTGAAAAAATCCGCATTCAACACATAATTTTTGTCTGCCATTGCATCCTCCCCATCTATTTTGGAAACGCCGGTCGAATCACTCCTTTCAACCGGCGCCGTTCCTGTCGTGTGCTGTCATCTGTGATTCAGTCTCCGTTTTGGGATACGGGAACGCCGCAGCCGCGCGGCATTCCCCTCCCCATGCGCGTACGGTACCTTACGGTCTTTCAAAAATCGCGGCGGAGCCTTCGCCGCCGCCGACGCACATGGTGACGATGGCATATTTGCCCGCGTTCGGGTGGTTTTTCAGCCAATAGGCCGCTTTCGCGGTGAGTACCGCACCCGTCGCGCCCAACGCGTGACCGAGGGCAATCGCGCCGCCGTCGGGATTGACGCGGGTCGGATCCAAGCCCAATTGTTCGATGCAGGCGATCGCCTGCGAAGCGAACGCCTCATTGATCTCGATGACACCGACTTCATCCAAGGAGACGCCGGTCTGCGCGAGCGCTTTCCGCACGGCGCCTATGGGACCCAGTCCCATCAGCGCGGGATCGAGCCCCACCGACGCAAAGCCTTTCACTTTCAACAGGGGCGCGACGCCCAGGGCTTTCGCTTTGTCGGCGCTCATGATCACGACCGCCGCCGCGCCGTCGTTCATGGGACAGCTGTTGCCGGCCGTCACGGATCCGTCCTTGACGAATACGGGTCGGAGTTTGGAAAGTTGCTCCGGGCTCGCGTCGCGTCGTGGACTCTCGTCGGTGTCAAACAGCGCTTCTTCGCGTTTGACGCGAATCGGAACGGGCAGAATCTGCTCCCTGAAGTTGCCCGCGTCGATGGCTTTCACAGCCTTGATGTGACTGTTTAACGCGAATTCATCCAGCTTCTCTCTCGTAATGGGGTATTCTTTCAGGACGTTTTCCGCCGTAATGCCCATATCGGGATTGCCGATCTTGGGCGGCGACATCATGACATAGCTGAACTCCGGATAGGAATAGCTGTAAGGACGCTTGGATTTCGACATGAAATACGGATTGTTCGTCATGCTCTCCGCGCCGCCCGCGACGTAAACCTCGCCGTGTCCGCTCTCGATCATGGCTGCGGCCATCAGGATGGTCTCCAGCCCCGAAGCGCATTGTCTGTCAAATTGAATGCCGGGAACGGTAATGGGCAGATCGGCTTCCAGCGCGACCACCCGGCCCAGATTGCCGGGCGCGCCCTCCGCGTTGCCCATGTATACTTCCGTGATTTCCTCCGGATCGACGCCCGCCCGTTTGACGGCCTCTTTGACGACCATGCCGCCCAATTGGTAGCCTTCGTATTGCGCGAGGGCGCCCGCATATTTGCCGATCGGCGTCCGCACCGCGGAAACGATCACTGCTTCTCTGCTCATGTTTTCCTCTCTTTCCTTTTGTGTCGCTTCACCGGGCGTCTGAAAAACCGTCTTCGTGATTCCCGGCTCCGCATTCGTCTTTACGCTTCGTAGCTGATCGTTCTCACCTTGTCGGCCACGCGCAGTTCCGCGCCGGTCTTTGCCACGACCTCATCGACGGTATGTCCCTCAAAGACCTCTTTGAGCAGAAAGCCTTTTTCGTCCACCTCGATCACCGCGATGTCCGTAATGATGAGCGATACGCAGCCCAATGCCGTCAAAGGCAGTTCGCAGGTTTTTTTCAATTTGGGATTGCCCTTTTTGTCCGTGTGCATGGTCACCGCGATCACTTTCTTCGCGTGCCGCGCAAGATCCATCGCGCCGCCCATGCCCGGGATCAGCCCGCCGGGAACCATCCAGTTCGCGAGATCGCCGTTCTCCGCGACTTCCAACGCGCCGAGAACCGTGATGTCCAATTTCCCGGATCTGACCAGGGCGAAAGAATCCGCGCTGTCGAAGAACGAAGCGCCGGGCACCGTCGTGATGGGTACGCCGCCGGAATCGATCAATTCTTTGTCCTCTTTGCCGGACTCGGGCGCGGGACCCGCTCCCAGAACGCCGTTTTCGGCGTGGAGAAATACCGTTTTATCCTGCGGTATATAGTTTACGACTTTCTGCGGGATGCCGAATCCCAGATTCACCACATTGCCGTTGTCGATCTCCTCGGCGGCCCTCTTGGCCATCATTTCTTTGATTGCCATTCCCATGTCCATTCACCTCCTCCTTGTACGATGATATCCACATAAGCGCCGGGCGTGACCACATGCTCCGGATCGATCGCTCCGAGCGGAACGATCTCGCGCGCGTCCACGATCGTGACGTCGGCCGCCCGCGCCATATGGGGATTGAGCCCCCTGGCCGTCTTGTTGTAGATCAGGTTGCCGAATTCATCGGCTTTTTCGGCGAGAATGATCGCGACGTCCGCTCTGAGCGCCGTTTCCAGCAAATATTCCTTTCCGTTCAGCGTGACCTTGGGTTTGCCTTCCTCGATGATCGTGCCCATGCCCACGTCGGTCAGAAATCCCGGTATGCCCACGCCGCCCGCTCTGATCCGTTCGGCCAACGTGCCTTGCGGTGAAAATTCAACTTCCAACTTGCCCTCGTGCAGCAGTTCCCCCGTTCGCGGGGTGGCGCCGATGTGACTGGTGATCAGTTTCTTCACCTGCTCCCCTCGGATGATGTAATCCGGCCCCACTTCCGGATCGCCTGCGTCGACAGAGATGAGCGTCAGATTTTTGACGCCTTTTTTGATGATCTCCTGCACCAACCGATAGGAGGATCCCACGCCGCAGAAGCCCGCGAGCATAATGCTCGTTCCGTCGTTGATGTACGACATGGCTTCTTCCACCGTGCGAATCTTCCCGAATTTGTTTTCCAACTTTTCAGCCATAAATCAAATCCTCCTCATAACAGCGATTACGGGTTTTGAAGAAGTGTCGGCATCCACCGTCTCCTCACTTCTTATTTTGTTTGAAGCAAATCCCATGCCAACGATGCCAAGCGCGCCGTTGCGGTTTCCCACTCTTTCCCGCCGCCGCAAAGGAAAACCCCATAAGCGGGGACGCCTCCGGGGCTCCTGCGGGAACGGTTGCCATTACAGGCTTGAACACCGCGCGAATCTGCGCGCGCCCACGCAATCCGCGTTGCTGACGTCTTCGGCGGACGAAAGCGGAACCGCCGCGCCCGCATCCTTTTCCAGGGGTGACTCACTTTTGTGATTCACTGACTCACTTTGCCGAACCAAATTGTGCGCACGGCGCAGCCCGCCAACCTCTGATTTGAACGCAACCCGGATCCAACATCCCGGTGCGCCCGGCGCAAGGCAGCCTTTATTGATGCAAGGTGTCTTTTTTGTTTTCAATCAAGTCAAACGGATATAACCGTTCGAGTATAAAAGCCACAAAAACAAATATGCTTAGACCAAAGATTTCTATCCACACAGACATGTTATTCGAGAGCGAGAGTAACCAGCCGAAAATGAATGCCACCAACACCAGAGAACCGCTTGACAACAATGTACTCACTCTGAACTTGCTGTGGCAATAATCGCATTCCATGATCGGATTGAATCGCGACGTTTTGCAAAACCCTCTGAGACCGCGCTTTCCGCACACACTGCATTTTTGATAAAGTATTTTTTCCACCGTCGGGGACAATTCTCCTCACCTCTTTTTTGGCATATTATTTGACTTGCACAACGTACATTCGATCATCCTGAATGACGGATCCCGTATATCCGTCAAACCGCTTGCTGAACGTCAGTTGGGCGCGTGGACGCACCGTGGCGCCCCATCCCTTTTTGCACAAAGCCCAACGCCTTTGCGATGAGATCGCGCGACCTCCGACCGACCTGTGAACAGTAATGCAAATGAAGGCTGTAAGGTCGCCGTTCAGTGGTTGGTTCACATCATGCGTTCAATACGCGGCGCCGGCGGCAATGTCGTCCGCCTCCCCGCGGATGTCCGAATACAACCCGCTTGCAAGCAATTCTTCGTGGGAAAACGCGAATCCCGTGTCTTCGAACGCCGTGACGCCGTTCGTCGGATCGACATAGTACGTCCCCCCATGCAGCGTGATGAGATTCAACGCGTGATCGTCCGTTCCGATCACGCGGCAAGCGAGATTGGCTCGTTCGCAAAGATACCGGTAGGCGTCGGCGTAACCGCCGCAGATGGCGCGTCTGTCGATGAACGCGCCGTAGACGGAACTCGCGCGGAGGTGTGAGCGGTAAAAATCCGGCGTCGTCCGCGAAAGATTTGCGACGTCCGTGTCGTATTCGATCATTGCAAAAACCGTTTCCGCAAGGTAGCGGTATCGCCCGTAGACCGTCAAGCCCGCGGGCATGGCAGCGAGGATGGCCTCCGCCTGCGATTCGATGTCGGAAAAAACCGCTTTCATCGCTTCCGTGTCCGCCGTCTCTTCGTTTCCGTCGTCCCAAACCGGGCGGAACGCCACGCGAAAACCCGTGCGGTTCCAAAATTCATCGAAGATGTCCGGGTCTTCCGTCGCATTCCATTGCGCGCCGTCCGGATCGACAGTCCCATCCTCCTGAGGTTCGGGCGTGATGCGCGCGCCAAATTCATCGTGGTAGTAAGGTCTCAGTTCCGGATGATCGGAGACGACCATCGCGGCCAATATGGAATAATCCAGCCACCAGCGTTCGTCTTCAATGGGGATTTCCTGCGGGACAAAGGTGCGCATCGCTTCCAGCAGGCGTTCATAGGTGCGGCGTTCGAAGTCCTCCGTAAGCCGCGCGTAATGCGTAAACTCGCGGGGAACCGGCGCAAAGATCCGGTTAGCCTTGAGCAGAGCGTCAAGGTCTTCTTCGGGGACGGTTTGGATTGCGGCAAATATGGCGTCAACAGCTTCTTCACAGGCGCGTTGCGAGGATTCGAAGAGGTAATAGGCAAACCCGACTGCGGAATGCGTTCCGAAGTAATTCAAATATGCGGCGAAGCAATGGACGCCGTCCTGCCGGTAATAGGCTTTGTGTCCGGAAGCGTTCGACCGCGTGTCGCTTCCGTCCTGCGCCTGTGCGCCGTTTCCGGCATTTCCGTCCTGTGCCCCGACAAAAGTGATCGGCTCACCTGTCCAAGGATCCCGCGTCAAAGAATCAAAACGGCTTGCCAGGGTTTCAAAAGTGTAGCCCTCCAGATTTCGCTTGATTGGATACACGACGACGCCCACGCCGTATTCCGGCGCATACAATTCCAGCGCCCCATCCGCAGAAACCCTTTTAAATGACTCCGGATAGTGGATCGAAACCGTTCCATTTTCTTCGATCACCCATGTTTCCGTCAACGCCGGCGCGGGCGGAAAGACTGTGTCTTTCAAGGCGACCAGGTCGGACAGGGAAAACACGCAACCGCCCGCAAACATCGCAAATGCGAGTATGACGGAACTCAGGGCGAGCGTCGCGCGTTTTGGAATCGTCCGCATTGCATTCCCTTCCCTCTTCAACGGCGTCGCATGTGCAAAGCCGGTTGCGGGCTTGCCGGAACTCGGCAATCGCTCCCGCCGAAAATTTTGTGACGGAAGCGATGGGTTCCGCCGCGACGCCCCTGTTCGAGACCTTGTTTCTTCGACATCATAATTCTTTTTTATTGTAACAAAGAACACGTGCAAACTCAATATGGGTGTGCGTTGCGATTTTGTGCGCGGAAAGGGATCGGATGCGCGTGGGAGTATGCTAAAATTGTAGATGGCGGTGAGTGGGGGAACGACAATTTTACAGAGTAGAAGAAACAAGCGGACGGACCGGGAGACAGGCGGGCATGAGCAGAGGGCAGAAAAGTATGGAAGCGCACAGAGGCGCGATCGAGCAAGCGGTGGACGAGGTCTACGCGTATCACGATCTGCCCGGTTTGGCCGTCGGCGTCAAAATCGGCGAAAACAGCCCGTTGCCCGCCGCCGGTTTGGACCTTTCCTCCGTCCGGGGCTATGCGGACTTTGAGGACAAGATCCCCCTCGATGCGGATGCTGTGTTTCACATGGCTTCCGTCGCCAAACTGTTCGTGGCCGAAGGGGTCGCGCAGTTGCGCGACGCCGGACGTCTGCGGACGGAGGATCGCCTGATCGATCATCTGCCGTGGTTCCGCTTGGACGATCCGCGCCATCGGGCGATCACCGTCGGGCAGGTACTGAGCCATACGGCGGGCTTTCCCGACATCGGGGATTACCGCTGGACGGAACCCGAAGCGGACAGGGACGCGCTGCGGCGTTTCGTTGCGTCTTCCGATGTGACCGCCCCGCCCCTGCTTTGGGCGCCCGGATCGGGCGCGTTTCGCTACAGCAACATCGGCTACGACATCCTCGGTGCGCTGATCGCGGAAGTGTCGGGCATGGCTTTTGAAACCTATATGAGAGAGCGGATCTTTTCCAAACTCGGCATGCGCGATTCGACCTTTTTGACCTTTCTCAGGACGCCGGAGGGACGCGCGTTCGCCGGCCGAACCATGAACGGCGCGGTCTGCGCGAACGGCGCGCGGTCACGGGACGCCGAGCAGTTGCGCGCGGCGCTGGATCCGCGCAATCTGCTCCGCCATGGCGCGGTCATGCCGCATCGGAAAGACGCAAACAGGCGTATTGTCCCGCAGACGTACTATCCGTACAACCGCGCGCACGCGCCCAGTTCCACACTGACCTCCACGCTGCGCGACATCAAAAAATGGGGAGACGCCCGCATCGCCGCGTGGGGGGAGACTTCCCGGCGGGAGCGGGCGCGCATCCCGAACAGCGAC
>JAISML010000099.1 GCA_031276775.1 Eubacteriales Family XIII. Incertae Sedis bacterium
AGGAGAATGTGCTTGCCGTGACGGACGATCTGAACGTGTGCGGGAAAAGAGGTTTGATCGAATGTTTTGACAGCACGATCGGCCGCGGGAGCGTACTCATGCCCCTTGGCGGCGCAAGCCAGAGGACGCCTTCCCTCGGCATGGCGGCGAAGCTCCCGGTGCTTCGGGGCGACACCGATACCGTCACCTTGATGGCTTACGGCTTCGATCCGGGACTGGCGAAGCAAAGCCCTTACCACAGCGCCATGTATGCGGTGCTGGATTCCGTGACGAAGATCGCGGGCATGGGAGGCAATGTGACGGGCATCCGTCTCAGTTTTCAGGAGTATTTCGAGAAATTGGGGAAGGTTCCCACGCGGTGGGCCAAGCCTTTCATGTCGATGCTCGGGGCGCTGAAAGCGCAGTTGGCGTTGGAATTGCCCGCCATCGGCGGGAAAGACAGCATGTCCGGGACGTTCAACCATCTCGACGTGCCGCCCACGCTCGTATCGTTCGCGGTCGCGGTCGCAGACGCGGAGCATGTGCTTTCCCCCGAAATCAAAAAGACCGGCAGCGCTTTGGTTCTGATCCATACGAACAAGGATGAGCGCGGGATTCCTGATTTTGAGCAATTCAAGCTCAACATGAAGCGCGTCAACCGTCTGACCAAGGAGGGAAAGATACGTTCCGCCTCCACCATCGGCCGGGGCGGCGTCTTTGCCGCCGTCGCAAAGATGGCGATCGGAAATTCCATCGGCGCGATCCTCCGGGATGTGTGCGATGAGGAATTGGTCTTGCCCGATTATGGCAGCCTGATTCTCGAAACGGACGGGAACAACGACGTGCGGGCGATGTTCGGCGGACTTGATTTTCGCGTGATCGGCGAAACCGTCGACAGCGGCGTCATCGAGGTGAAGCCTTTCGGCAACGCGGAGCTTCATCCGCGCGAAACGGTCACCTACGATTCGATCATCATCGGTTTGGATGAGATCGCGCGGCGTCGGGACGCGCCGTTGGCGCGCGTGTTTCCGACGATCGCATTCCGCCCGTGCGACGACGACGCGGAGATCGGGGAAGCGCGTGTGCCGGCATATGCGCAGAGAGGCGCGGTCTCCGCTGCGATCCGCGTCCCGGCGAAGCCGCGGGTGTTCATCCCCGTATTTCCCGGCACGAATTGCGAGGCGGATACGCAGGCGATGTTTGAGCGCGCGGGCGCGGAGGTGCGCGTCGTCAACCTGCTCAATTTCGACGCGGCTGCGCTGGACGAATCCATCCGCCATATGACGGGCGTGATCGGGGAAAGTCAGATCATCATGCTGCCGGGCGGTTTCAGCGGTGGGGATGAACCGGAAGGTTCCGCAAAATTCATCACCGCAGTCTTCCGCAATCCCTTTATGCGTGAAGCGGTGGCGGACTTGCTGGAGCGGCGTGACGGCTTGATCCTGGGCATATGCAACGGGTTTCAGGCGCTTGTCAAATTGGGGTTGGTGCCCTACGGCCGGATCACCGAGCCGAGCGGACGCGCGCCGACCCTCACCTACAACACCATCGGCAGACATGTGTCCAAGATCGTCAGAACGAGGGTGAGTTCCGTCCTGTCGCCGTGGCTCATGCGGGCGGAGTTGGGCGATGTGTTTTCCGTGCCGATCTCCCACGGAGAGGGACGGTTCGTCGCGGACGACGCGATGCTGCGGCAGCTTGCGGACGACGGATGCATTGCGACGCAGTACGCCGATCCCGCCGGAAAGCCGACGATGGACATCGAATACAATCCCAACGGCAGCGCGTTGGCCATAGAGGGACTCACCTCACCCGACGGCCGTGTGTTCGGAAAGATGGGGCACGCGGAACGCGTGGGCAGATATCTGTACAAAAATGTGCCCGGCAATTACGACATCGGGATCTTTGAATCGGGCGTGGCGTATTTCAGATGACGCCGCCGTGAAACGAGAAGAACGGTCGGCGGGAACGGTCGGCGGGAGCGGACGGAAAATGCGGACGGAAAACGCGGACGGAAAACGCGGACGGAAAATGCGGACGGAAAACGCGGACGGAAAATGCGGACGGAAAATGCGGACGGAAAACGCGGACGGGAAACGCGGACGGAAAACGCGGACGGAAAGAGGGAGAAACGGAGGAGCGGATGAAAGTAGGGATCGTGATGGGCAGCAAATCCGATTATCCGGTCGTTGAACGGGCGGAACGGGTGTTGGATGCATTTGACGTGGAATACGAAACCAGAATCATCTCCGCGCACAGGACGCCGTCCGTGGCGGAGGAATTTGCGTGCGGCGCGGAGGAAAACGGCGTGGAAACGATCATCGCCGCAGCGGGGAAAGCGGCGCACCTCGCCGGTGTGCTGGCCGCCTACACGGTTGTGCCTGTCATCGGGCTGCCCATAAAATCATCCACCTTGGACGGCTTGGACTCTTTGCTTTCCATCGTGCAGATGCCCAAGGGGATACCTGTGGCGACGGTGGCGATAGACGGAGCGGAGAACGCGGCGCTGCTCGCGATCCAGATACTCTCTCTGCGCTATGGGGAACTCCGCGGGAAGATGCGCGCGTACAAAGAGAACATGGAACGCGAAGTGATACGGACGGACGCGGAATTCAGACGGGAAATTTGAGCGGAACGAGGAGAATCGGAAT
>JAISML010000183.1 GCA_031276775.1 Eubacteriales Family XIII. Incertae Sedis bacterium
GGCTGGAATTGATCTGAATCCGGGAAAACCCGTGGTTGCGCGCCAAGCCCACAACATAGTCAATAAGCAAAGCGCCTATGCCCAGTCCCCGGGCGGAGGGACTGACCGCCAACGTGGAAAACGTAAAATACGATCGATCCCAATATTCCGGTCTTGGCGTAAGCGCCAACGCAAGGGGCCGATCGTCGTGATCGACCGCCACCCAAACATGCATCACCCGGGAGCGCAAACTGAGCGTACGCAGATTTTCCTCATAATGCGGATCGACCCAGCACCCGGTGGTGAACGCCGAGACAAGGATGTCTTCCAAGATCGGATATTCTTCGGGTACGGCTTCACGGATGGAGGGCACGTCGCCTGAATGTCCCATCACAGATCCTCCTTTGCGTTTTCCGGGTCTTCTTCTTTATGAAAGTATTTGTCCAATTCTTTTCTGTGTTCCGGAGACATGCCCTTCTTTACGGGAATGACCGCGGCATTGGCGACATCCCCTATGATTTTGACGGCAAACGCAACATTCTTCCTGATTGCGGATTCATTCAAGATGGGCGACAGGTCATGGATCGTGTGTATCTCGGCCGCCATTGTACCTCTGCTCAGACCGAGAGCGGGAATGCCGCGGTCGCAAAAATGGGCTGAATCGCTGGATTGGATATGGCAATATTTCTTTGCGGCGTAAGAAGCCACTTTGCAGTATTGATCCACAAATGTCTCCAATTCTTTTTCCCCGGTGACAAAGATGTCGTTCCCGCCCAGCGCGGTCCCGCACATATCGAAATTGAAGCAAAACTTTATTCCGTCAAGAAGGGCTTCGTTTTGGGCCACGTAGGCCTTGGAGCCCAGCAAGCCCAATTCCTCGCTGCCGCACCACACAAAACGAAGGGTTCGTCTCGGTCGATTGGCCGCAAAATGCCCGAAGATCGAAAGGAGCGCGACAACCCCCGTCGCATTGTCCCATGAGCCGGTTCCCACAGGAACCGAATCATAATGGGCGGTCAGCACGATGGCTTCGTTTTTCAGATCCGTCCCTTCGATCACCGCCAATACGTTCCTGCTTTCACGCTCGTCGTCCGACTGTTCCAATTTCAGATCGACATGGGACACTTCATCCTGAATCAATCGATTGGCGTCCGCGGCCGTAATCTCGAATCCCGGTACGGATCCGACGCGCAGGAAGTCTTCCTTCAGCAGCTTGGGGTATAAGGACGATTCTTCCCGCGTGAAATAGTACTTGCCTTTCCAAGTCAAAAAAGCCGCCGCGCGGTGTTCGATCAAACGCTGATACGCTCCATCCTCCTCAATGCGGTTCAATAAGACAGCCGTATCGCCAAGATCGCCCAAACCCGCGAAGTCTATCTCGGTCGCCTGGTTCAGATACAGCAACCTGCAACGTCTGTCTATGTTTCCGGAACGCAGATAGGGGGCGCTTGGGATTTCTTCCCCGTTCACTTTCACAAAGCTTTCCTCTACGCTTGCCGACGGTATCGCAAAGGGCATCCACTCTGTCTTTATCCATGCGCTGTTGCTTTCCGTCACGGCAATGTCGATTTCCCTTTGTATCAATTCGGCGGCATGCCTTTCCCCGTCGCTTCCGCCCACCCTTACAAAACTCAGCTCTTTCACCATATCCAGCAATTTTTCCATCCGTTTGCACCTTTCCTGTCATGAAGCGCCTGTTGATGCGCGGACGCGCATCCGGCAAGCGGAAGCCGGCGGCGCTCCCTTTACAGCTCTATCAATCCCTTGTCCGCGTGTTCCAACACTTTTGCGCCATGCGTTTCGATTACCGCAATGTCCTCTATCCTGACTCCGCCATAGCCCTCTATATATATCCCGGGTTCGACGCTGACCACCATACCGTTTTTCAGGATGCCGTTTTCTCCTTTTCCAAGCCCTGTTCCCTCGTGGATGCATAGCCCTATGCCATGTCCGAGACCATGGACGAATCTGCCCGCATACTCCGTGCCGTCGATGATGTCACGCGCGATTTTGTCAATATCCCCGCCTTTTTTGCCGGCGCGCAAGGCATCTATGCCGGCTTGCTGCGCGAAATGCACCAGATTGTAAATTTCCTTTTGCCTGTTTGTCGCCTTGCCCACAAACAATGTCCTGGTAAGGTCGGAATGGTATCCGTTGACCGAACAGCCAAAATCCACCGTGAGAAAATCGCCCTTTTGTACCACGCAGTCCGTCGGCCAATGGTGTGGGAAAGCGGAGTTCTTACCGCAGGCGACGATGGTTTTGTTGGATTCCGAACCGCCTTTCAGCCTCATATGGTATTCCAGGAAAGCGGCGATCTCAATTTCGCTTACACCGGGCTTGATAAATCCGAGCGCTTGATCGAAAGCATAATCCGTGATTTCGGAAGCCTTTTGTATTTGTTCCAGTTCCCATTCATTTTTTGTTTCACGCAACTCCCCAATCACGTCATGGGAAGCGATACGGGTTTTTTCGACCTGCGCCGTGATCGCGGAGTACAGAAAAAGCGGTATCGTCCTTTCCACTGTCAAACAGGGACTGCCGTCTTCGATCAGCAAGCCTTTCACGGCGCTTCCGAGCGCTTCCCCGTCTGTTTGGAGCAATTCCATTGCTCCGGGCAATGCCGTTTCCTCCGTTTTCGCCCACGTGACGAACGTTTGGCGTTTGTCGGATATGTATGTCACGCCGGTTGCGAAAACGAGGCGGTGGAAATACCGCTGATTGACGGCGTCTGTGACAAGCATTGCCGAATTGCCGAAAGCGCTTCCCATGTTTTCTCCTTCTTTTCCCGATCCCTAATTGGATGAATGCAGGTCGACCGCATGATGGCAAGCCACAAAATGGCTGCCGGAGTATTGGCTGAGCTGCGGCGTCTCGTTGCGGCACAAGTCTGTCGCGAACCGGCATCTCCCGGCGAATCTGCATTCTTTTTTGGCGCCTATCGGGCTGGGCACATCCCCTTCCAGCATGATTCGGATCCGCTCTTTTTCCTGTACGGGATCCGGTCTTGGGACGGCCGAAATCAACGCCTCGGCATAGGGATGCACCGGATCGTCATATAATTCGCCCGCGTCGGCCACTTCCACCAAAGAACCAAGATACATGACTCCTATCCTGTCCGAAATGTAACGGACCGAAGAAAGGTCGTG
>JAISML010000105.1 GCA_031276775.1 Eubacteriales Family XIII. Incertae Sedis bacterium
ACGGCGGCGGGCGATTCCTGAGATCGGCGCGTCCAATTTCAGCGTCAGACAGCTCGGCGAACGTTTGGCCATGAATACGCCCATACAGGGCAGCGCTGCGGACATTATAAAGCTGGCGATGATCGGCGCGCACAACGCGCTCGCAAGCAGAGGTCTGCGATCCAAGGTCATCCTTCAGGTACATGACGAACTCATCCTTCAGGCGCACAGGGATGAATTGGACGAAGCTTCGGACATCCTGAAAACGGAGATGGAAAGCGCCTGCGTTTTGAAAGTGCCTTTGGTCGCGGAAGTGCATACGGGAAAGAATTGGTATGAACTCAAATAGCGGTTTTTCCGCAGAAGGCAAACGGATGCGCGTGATCGGAATAACGGGCGGAATCGGTTCGGGGAAGTCCGTCGTCACAGCATATTTGAGACGAAGACTGTATTCCGTGCATGACGCGGACGAGATCGCCGCAGAGGCAGTACGCCCGGGCGAACCGGCGCTCAATGCTTTGACCGAGGCATTCGGGAAAGGGATCCTGTGCGACGACGGCACGCTGGATCGGCGCGCGCTCGCCGATCTCGCGTTCGGAAACGGGGAGAACGTGAAGATACTGAACCGGATCATGCATGCGGACATCGAGCGACGCATCGCCGCCCGTCTTGAACGGCACAGAAGCCATATCTTAAATAACCCGGGGGAAAGGGAAACGCCGAAACCCGTCTTTCTCGCCGCGCCTTTGCTCTTTGAGGCGGGACTTTCGGCGCGGTGCGACGAAGTATGGCTGATCGCCGCGGATGAAGCGTTGCGCGTACGCCGCGCGGCGGAACGCGACGGGGTGGGGGAGGAGCGCATTCGCGCGCGCGTCCTCCATCAAATGCCCGAAGCGGAGAAGCGCGCCAAAGCCGACATCGTGATCGAGAACAACGGTTCCGTCGACGCGTTGCTCGCCCGGGTGGATCGTCTGATAGACAGGCGTTGCGCAGACACGGGAACGCCCGCCGATACCCGGGAAAGCGCCGATGAATGCTTTTCGCCCGCAGTTGCTCCGCCCGAACTGTAAGACGGATCCGCCAAAGTACCTCTGCCTCTACCGCTCCGCTTGCGCGCGCCTCCATTTCCTGCCTCTTTTGCCGTCATACCACAGCAACAGATAGGCGAGTCCGACAAAGAACACCGCGATGAAAAACACGTACAGGAACACCTTGCCTTTCAGAAGATCGAAATCCACGAAAAAATACGGAAAGCGGCTGCCGGCTTCGCCTTGCACACTGTAGCGGAAGCCCGAAAACCCGAGAACCGTCGATTGTATGAAATAGGTGAGCGGAACGAGCGCGAAGAGCCACGGATCCTGTTTCTTCATCTTGCCCGGCGTGGCGAACAGGAAAAAATCGACGATCATCAGCAGAGGGGTGAATGCGTGAATCTGCAGATTGACATACGACAGCAATCCCGGTCCGGGCATGGACGGCGCGAGCAGCGCCCAAAAGAGCAGAAGCGTGACGGTGATGGAAAGCATGGCGATGGCGGTCAGCCGCTCGTGGTAGCTTGACGCGCCCGCAACGCCGCCCTTGCGCAGATCGCGCGCAGTTTTTGCCGACAGAAATCCAAACATGAGCACAATCAGAATGTTGCTCTCAATGGTATAGTACAACATCATTTTCCACTGAAACCGTCCGTCGAACACACCCAGGGTATGCAGGACGCCCGCAAGACAGAGAAGAAAAGCGGCAAGACGGTAACAGAGCGCAAAAATACGATTGTTTTTCATAAAAACCCCCTCAATGACAACTTCGCGCATACGATGGTTTCCGACGGCTGCCGCGCGCAACCGTCCGGTTTGACCGCAAAACGAAGCCGGAAACCGATTACAATTATACCGTATTTTGAAAGGCGCCGCCATCCGAAATATCATCAGGGATTTCAGCGGAATCCCGTTTGTCCCTCGGATGGCCGCATTGACTTTTCAGAATTGACTTTTCAGGGGGGATACGGTATCATGACCTTGCGCCTATGCATATCGGCATCCAATACGGCACAAATACATTGGAAATGATGTCTGACAGTACCTACCGTTCACCGGTGCGGGCACTTTGCGGCGTTTGGAACAGGCAAGGATTGGTTTTGCCCGCACACAAGGAGGAGTTCGTTTGGAAAACCTGACCGAAATGCTCAAAGGCGTATTGGAAGGCAGCGTCCTCGCACTCATCGGCCGGGGAGAGACCTACGGCTATGAAATCACGCGGAAACTGAACGCGCTCGGTTTCACCGATGTGGTGGATGGCACGGTCTATGCCATTCTTGTTCGCATGGAGAAAAAAGGGCTTGTAAACATCGTGAAAAGAAATTCCGACATGGGTCCGCCGCGCAAGTTCTTCACATTGAACGAAGCCGGGCGTCGGGAACTGTCGTTGTTCTGGGAGAAATGGACGTTTGTCGCGTCCAAAATCAATCAATTGCAGGAGGGAACGGATCATGAATGAGTTCTTCGACAACTATTTCAACGTGAAAAAGATAAGAAAACTCAAACGCGAGTACAAGGCGCAGATGGCAAGGGTGGAAGCGTTGCCGAAAGAATACCGATTCGTATTCAGGAAAATTCAGTCATACATGTGGCGTTATGCGGGAGGCGCGGGGTATGACATGATGGACGTCCATTACGGATTGATAGACCTGTTTGAATCCGGTGCGGCAGACGGCAGACATGTTTTGGAGATCACCGGCGACGACGTCGCCGCATTCTGCGACGAGCTCTTGCGCAATGCCACGACTTATACGGAGGGTTGGCGGGAGAAGTTGAACCGTGACGTCGCACAAAAAGTCGGCAGGGCGCAGGGGACGGACCGTCCGTAAGATCCGGCGCGCCGCTCGTCCGCATTGGTTTTCACACAGTTGATGAGAGGCAAGTCTTAGGAAATTCTTAATCTTTTGTTATGGAAAAAACAGAATCGGATCCGTCGCGGTTTGATACAATAGGATATTGCAGTCCGTTGTGAATTGGCGTTTCAGTTCGTCGGTTCCGGTTCGTTTGCTTCGAAACAATCGTTTCGTTCGGCGGCGGACCCGGCGCGGGGGTTGTTGCGGAAGGAGCGGTGGAAATGCCTGACAAAATACTCGTTGTGGACGATGAGCCGGAAATCGCCGATCTGATTGCCCTGTATTTGCGGAGTGAAAACTATACCGTTTATACCTTTCATACCGCGGGGGAAGCGATCGAATGCATCGACAGCGTCGATCTCGATCTTGCCATTCTGGATATCATGCTCCCGGATGCGGACGGACTTTCTCTTTGCGGAAGGATACGAAGCGGGCACACATACCCGATCATCCTGCTCACGGCAAAAGACGCGGAAACGGACAAGATCACGGGATTGACGCTCGGAGCGGACGACTACATGACAAAACCGTTTCGGCCGTTGGAACTCGTCGCGCGCGTGAAATCCCAGTTGCGTCGCAGCAAAACGTACAATGGCGCGATCAGAGAGGACGAAGACGTGATCGTCCATGCCGGCCTCATTCTTGACAAAGGTACGCATGAATGTTTTTTGGATGGCCGTTCCCTGTCCCTCACGCCGACTGAATTTTCGATCCTGCGGATACTCTGTGAAAACAAACGGAAAGCCGTCAGCGCGGAGCAACTTTTCCATGAGATCTGGGGCGATGGGTATTACAGCAAAAATAACAACACGATCACGGTGCACATTCGTCACCTGCGCGAAAAGATGAATGATGTCGGGGATGCGCCGAAGTACATCAGGACGATCTGGGGAGTAGGGTACAAAATTGAAACCTGAAGTCAAAAAAACGGACGACTACTCGAGATTCAAACGGAAAATATTCCTGCAATCGGTTGCGATGATGGCGGCGGCGGTCGTCTTCATCGGCGGGCTGTACCTGTTTGTGTGGCGCGGAAATGTGGGGGACTGGTTGGTTTGGGTGTTTCGATCGGCGCTTGGCATGCGGGACGTCGATGCGTTGCGGCTGTATCATTTCGCATTCCGCGAAAACTTCAACGCATTTTTCATCGGAGCGGTTGCCGTCACTTTTTTCATCATGCTCCGTTTTTTTCTGAAGCGTTTTACACGATATTTCGATCTGATCAACGGCGGGATAGACGCGCTGATCGACGACGACGGAAGCGAGA
>JAISML010000245.1 GCA_031276775.1 Eubacteriales Family XIII. Incertae Sedis bacterium
CATGCGAATACTCCGCCTCCCTGCGTCAAGGAAACGCCTGCGAATGCTTTGCCCGCGCCGCGTCTCACCTCTGTCCGTGCCGAAACCCGTTGAAATACCAACCCGTATTCCTGCGAGACCCTCCTTGACGGCCGCGAAATCATTCGGCATCGCCCGGACAGGCCTTGATCGGCGTTCCCTTAAAAACAAGAGAGCGGGAAGCCCACTCTCATTGTCAACACCTTATTGAATGTACCGATCTTATCACAAAATCCGCGGACGCGCAAGGAAAATTTTTGCAAGTCCGATCATGAGAGCTTCTTGCCGAGCGTCAGAATGTTCTTGCCGTCCTCATACCGATAGGACACCTTATCCATGATCTTCTTCGTCATAAAGATGCCAAGTCCTCCAATCGTACGTTCCTCCGCAAAGAGATTGATGTCGGGATCCGGCAACGAAAGCGGATCGAAAGGCTTGCCTTCGTCCTCAAAGATCAAAACCAGCACATCCCCCAGGAAACATCGGATTTTAACCCTGCCGCGCTCCGGCGTATAGGCATAGCTCGCGATGTTCACAAAAACCTCTTCCGCCGCAACCTCGATCTGTGAGATATGCGCCGCGCCCACGTCCCGCGCGCGCAAAGGTTCCGTGATGAACGACAACACGCGGTTGAGATTGGTCTTATCCGCGTCTATTTCCAATTCGCGCGCGCTGCCTGACAGAATATTCAACTTTTCGGCGTCCGGATCGCAAGGCGGCGCGATCACGGCGTCTTCGTCCGCAGCAGTTTCGGCGCGCGGCGCATCGCTTCCCCCGTCTTCGTCCGCGGCAGTTTCGGCGTGCGGCGCATCGCTTCCCCCGTCTCCGTCCGCGGCAGTTTCGGCGCGCGGCTCATCGCTTCCCGCGCTTTCGGTCTGCAACGCGGAGTGGTTCGCCGCAACGCGCGGTTTTCCCGCCGCATTCTTCCCATCATAGCGGAACGACAGCAACGTGATATCGTCCGCCTGCTCGACGCCGCTTTCAAATTCGGCGATTGAAGCCTTGATGTTCATCGTGAAAGCGGTGAGATCCTCCAGACTTTCACGATTGGCGGCATCGATCAGGCGTGCCAAAGAATAGAGTTCATCCTCGCCGTTTGTGGCTTCCGTGACGCCGTCCGTGTACATGCAAATCGCGTCTCCCGCTTTGAGCGCAATCCTGTTTTCAATGTAACGCACGTTGGCCAGACCCGCAAGGACGAAGCCCGGTCGCATCTTAATCGGCTGAAAACTGTCTCCCTGTCTGACGATCGGCGGGTTGTGCCCTGCATTCACGAACGTGAATGTCCCCGTCGGAATATCAAGATAACCCATGAACGCCGTCACGAACATCTCTTCCTCATTGTTTTCGCAAAGCAGGTTGTTGACCGTTTCAAACACTTCGGACGGTCGCATGCCCGCCTGCGCGTTGTTTTTGATGAGTATCTTCGCGATCACCATGAACAGTGCGGCCGGAACGCCTTTGCCGGACACATCCGCAACGATAATGCACAGCGTGTTTTTGTCTATGAGGAAGAAATCGTAAAAGTCGCCTCCGACCTCTTTGGCCGGTCGCATGATCGCGTAAAGATCGAATTCCGACATCTCGGGAAACGGGGGGAAAATGCAGGGCAGCATCGAAGCCTGAATGCGTTTGGCGACGTTCAGTTCCGTTTCGATACGGCCTTTTTCCGCTGTGACGACGGTAAGATGCCGGATGTAATCTTTGAGTCTCGCCGTCATATTCGTGAACGTGTTGGCGAGTTCTTCTATCTCATCGCCTGTTTCGATCCGGAGATCGAGTTCCAGCTCCTCCCGGTCAAGCAGACCCTGAACCGCTTGCGTCAGCGTAATGATCGGCGCGGTGATTCCCGCAGACACTTTCCGGGACAGATGAAATTCAAAAAGCGCGATCCCGAGAAGCAAGAACAGAAACGCGCCCAAAGCGATGAAAAAGATCGTTTGAATCTCAGCGAGCGCCCTGTCGGTAAAATTTGAAATGTCCTGTCTCATCACTTCGACGGGCGACAGCACTTCGCCCGTTTCAACGAGAACCGCAAAGCTCCACGGCCGTGCGGTAAGCGGACTGTAAGCCATAAAGTATTCCGTTCCCTCAAAGGAAACGCGTTCAATGCCCGACTTGCCTTCCGTCATACTCTTCGCGACGTCGCGCATGGACTCGCTGTCGCTTTTCAGCAAATTCTCTTTTACGATGTTGCCGCTCGCATCCTTCGAGACATCCTCGGAGATGAGGATGTCTCCCGTTTCATTGACGATGAACGTCTTCCCGCTTTTGCCGACGCGCGCGCCCGCCACCGTGTCGTTCAGCGTCGAGAGCAACATGCCGCCGCTCACAACGCCCACGATCCTGCCGTCCGCATCGTAATACGGCACACCGCAGGTCATGGACAAACCTCGGCCGAAAGCATCGTCAAAGACATCCGTCCATATCAAACCCTGTTCTTCTTTCGCCGCGACATACCACGGACGCACACGCGGATCGAAAGGAGATGTTTTGACGTCCGACATCTCATCGATCATCACCATGATGCCCGTTTCACTGCCGATCTGCATGGAGGCGATGGTATCCTCCGTATTCAAAAGCGCCAATTGCATATCCTGAAGATTCCCCAAAAGACCGACCTCGCGCACGAGTTTGTCGGCAGCCGCGTCCGCGGCATACACCACCTGCGCAACGATCTTTCCCTTGTTTTGCGGATCGGGCGGAGGAATGGGACGATCTTTGTACCGCTCCGGATGGGACATGACGGCGGTCGCATTGTCGGCGATGACGTTGACGGCCCTGCTTACGGTTTGCAACTTGGCGTCGCTGAGCATGGCTCGGTTGCGCGCCGTATCCTGCAAAGAAGTTTCCGTAAGCTCCGTCATGTTGTCCACGCTGTTGTCCGCCGCCTGATCGCCGAGTTCCTTGCTCACGTCCGCGACGCCCATGCGGACGAAAAAGAGCGCCGCCGCCGCAACGACGAACACCGCAAACGCGGACAGCAAAGCGGCAAAGATCATCTTTCGGCGTACTTTCGCATAGATCGAACGTTGGTATTTTGAATTGCTCATGATTCCGTTTCCTCCGCGTCACCGCGCGCTTCTCCCATCGCAGGGGGCGCATACCGACCGTTCATGCCAACCCTCCGATCCCGACCGCCGGCTTTTCCCCGCAGAGCGCAACCCCGAGTTGCGTCAACGTTTCCGCAGTGTGCGGCGTCAGTTTCATTGCCGCGTACCGCATCGGGGCGGCGCCCGGTTTGTGCATGATGATGTATTCGTGTCCGGCGCTCAACGGCATGAACCCCGTATAGACACAACCTGCGCGCAGAAACGCTTCATAGGCGAGCGGCGCGCTCGGACTTCGCATATCTATGTACAAATTGACCGTCAGCTCCGGCTGTGCGCATGCGGTCTCGATCTGTGCCACCCGCGCGAA
>JAISML010000019.1 GCA_031276775.1 Eubacteriales Family XIII. Incertae Sedis bacterium
CCGGCGCCGGTTTCCGTGGTCAATCCCGTCAGACCTTCCTCTTTCGCGTAATAAGCCTGAGCGACGGCGGAATTGAGCTTATGGCTGCCCGATGTGTTGTTGCCTTCGAATTTGTAATAGATCTTCGCCGGCGTACCCAATTGCTTTTCCAGATTGTAGGCGCGGCAGAGCGGGGAAGGTCTGTAGATGCGGTAGACGTCGAGCGCCTCCTCGGGGATGTCGACAAACCGCGTTGCGTCGTCCAATTCCTGCCGGGCGAGTTTTTTGCAAAAGACGGGATACAGTTCCTCCTCGGTGATTGGCTGTCCCGTACCCGGGTTGAGCATGGGCGCCGGCTTGTCCTGCATGTCGGAGCGGATGTTGTACCATTGTGTCGGTATCCGATCCTCCGGCAGATAGATGCGATGGGGAATGTTGTTCTTTCCGATGCTCATGTTGTCCTTCCTTTCTCATACGGGGAATCCGCAGGATTCCCGCTGCGCGTTGCGTGTCCCTCGGCTTTTGCAATCCTGCCGGACAATAAAAAAACCTCTGTCCGACTGTCGCCGGGACAAAAGTTTCAACTTCTGCGGTACCACCCTGCTTGACGCGTAAACGCCCGCTCACTCCGCGCACGTGCCGTGTATGATGCGCGCTCCCTTGATAACGGGCGGAGTTCCCGTCAGGCGCTACTCGGCGAATCGCCTTTCGTCCTGCCCTCACAAGTCCATTCGGCCTGATCCCGCTTGCCGCGTTCCCACCGACGGCGGCTCTCTGAAAATCGGGCGTCCAAGCCTACTATTCTCGATCACAGGTTTGGTTCGGTATCCAATTGATCGTATCGTACACCGCTTTCGGGCAAATGTCAAATTTTTTTGGCGCAGAAACCATAAATTTCCGGCGTTTATTGCAATCTCCAACAGCGTGCATCAACGGCGGATCTGCCCGGCAATATCTTGTTCAAACCGCGTGAATGCGATATACTGTAATTGCAAAAGCGGGCGCAGGCGCGGGACTTGCAAAAGCATGCGCAGGCGCGGGCATTGCAAAAGCGGGCGCGGGCATTGTAAATAACAGACGCGGACGCGGAAATTGCAAAAGCAAACGCAAACGCGGGAATTGCAAAAATAGGCGCGGGCATTGCGAAAATAGGCGCGGACGCGGAAATTGCAAAAGCAAACGCAAACGCGGGCATTGCAAAAATAGGCGCGGGCATTGCGAATAACAGGCGCGGACGCGCAGTTGCGCGCGGGATCGAGAAGATCGGACGTTTGCGCGGAGATGACGGAGAACACAAGATATGGAAGATCGCCAAAATACACCGAAAGATTGCAAAAACGCAGAAAAACCGCTCCCGCGTTTGGCGGATGAGCTGATCAAAATCCGCCGCGATCTGCACCGTATCCCGGAATTGGATCGCGCATTGCCGAAAACCGAAGCGTACATCAAACAGTATCTCTCCGCTTTGCCGTGCCGGATCATCCCTGCCGGCGACACCGGATTTTGCGCGTTTTTCAAAGCGCAGGATGCCGAAACCGCGGAAACGGTCGCGTTCAGAAGCGATATGGACGCCCTGCCCATAGACGAGGTGAACGAAGACGACTATCGTTCCGTCCACGCCGGCCGTATGCACGCCTGCGGTCATGACGGACACATGAGCATCCTGCTCGGTCTGGCCCACGAGTTGGCAAGGGAGCCGGATTTGCTGCGGAAGAACGTGCTGCTGATCTTTCAGGCCGCCGAAGAAACCACGGGCGGGGCAAAACAGATCTGCGCGTCCGGCGTACTGAAACGCTGCGGGGTGAATCGCGTCTACGGTCTTCACCTGTGGCCCGAACAGCCGAAGAATGCGATCATATGCAGGAAACGGGAATTCATGGCATCCACGATGGTTCTGCGCACGGAAATCACGGGAAAGTCCGCCCACGTCGCGCATTACGAAAACGGCGTCGACGCCTTGGAGATCGGCTGCGCGTTCGTCAACAGGCTGTACGCGATGGAAAAATCCGAAGTGGCGCCCGAGGTCTTTCGTCTCCTGCGTTTCGGCGTATTCCAAAGCGGGCGTGCCAACAATGTCGTATCCAATCACGCCCGGCTGGAAGGCACCCTGCGCACGTACGGCGAGGATATCCGGGATTTTATGTGGAACCGCATCCTCCAAATTGCGGAGGATCTGATGCAGACGTCGGGATGCCGCATAGACATCTCCCACTCCGAACCCTACCCCGCGGTCATCAACGACGACGTCCTCTTTGACGGGGCAAAGACCGTTTTGGAAGGCGCCGGTTACCGTTTCCTGGAGCCGGAGAAACCGCTGATGGTGTCCGAGGATTTCTCCTGGTATCAGCGATATGCGCCGGGCTTGTTCCTGCACCTCGGAACGGGCGTGGACACGCCGCTTCATAGCAACAATTACCGCATTGACGAGGAAACGTTGCTCACCGGCGTCAATATTTTCAAACTCCTGCTGAACGCACCGAACGGAACAGGCGGACGCTGAGCCGACCGACGCAACGTATGACGCCGGTGATACAACTGTAAGACGTTCGGTGATACAACTGTATGACGACAGCCGGCGCGCCGGCGACCGGGTTGCCGGATGAAAGGAAAATGGGCACGATGACCTACGACAAAGATCGCGAAAAATTGGCGGAGCTGCTGTTTCCGGGGATCGAAGACGCGCCTTCCGGCGGCGATCCGTCCTATTACGAACGCCTGTATCCGCCGCGGGATTTGCCCGGGGGCGCGGCGGTCACGCGGTTGGGACCGAGTCCCACGGGTTTCATCCATCTCGGCAATCTCTACACCGCCTTTATGAACGCGCAGCTCTCCGCCGAAACGGGAGGCGTCTGCATTCTGCGGATTGAGGATACAGATCGCAAGCGTGAAGTGGACGGCGCGGTTGAAACGCTGATATCGTCCCTCGGCTATTTCGGCATCCGGTTCGATGAGGGCGTGACCTACGACGCCGCATCGGGCAGACTGTCCGAGTCCGGGCATTACGGTCCCTATTACCAGAGCGCGCGCGTGGATATCTACCGGACCTACGTCAGGCAATTGATTCGCGAGGGGAAAGCCTATCCGTG
>JAISML010000055.1 GCA_031276775.1 Eubacteriales Family XIII. Incertae Sedis bacterium
GGGACGCCGATTCCGCCCGGCGCCGCGTCCGCGATGAACCGGGCCATGTCTTTCGATGTGGATACGGTCCGCACACGGTAATCGCTGACCGCCATGCCGTGGATCACCGCGTCGATGCGCCGATCCGCACAGAGTTCGCGCACCGCGCGTTCGAGCGCGCGCGTGTCGTCGGCGACGCGGACTTCGGTTTTCTCCCCTTTCGGTCTTGCGGAGCGCGCGGCGCATACGTAAAATATGTGCGACACGTCGTCCGAAGCGGCAAAGCGCTCCGCGATCAGCGCGCCGAGTCTGCCCGTTCCCGTATTGGTGACGGATCGCACCTCGTCGATCTTTTCCGTTGTGCCGCCCGCCGTGATCAATATGTTCATACCGATTTTCCCCTCTGCTTATCCGGAAGCTCATTTTCTATTTAAACACGATTCGGACGGATGATCAAGTTTCTTCCGTGCAATTCGGGAAACGCCGGGGAATGCGAATCGATCCCATGGCGGTTCTGTTTGCACGTCCCCCTGTTTCGAGCGCCGAATTCAGGGTATAATATACGGTAAGAGACGGTAAGAGTTGGAACGTACTGAAAAGAATGGGATACGCAAAAGGAGAAATTCTCTATGAACTTCGAAAAATTTACCCACAACGCACAGACGGCAATGGTGGAGAGTCAAAACACCGCCATCCGGATGGGGCATCAGCAATTGGACGGCGAACACCTGCATCTTGCCTTGCTTACGCAGGAAGAGGGCGTCATCCCAAAGATTTTAAAACTGCGCGGTATCGATGTGTCCGACGTCGTGCGGGAAGTGGAAAATGAGTTGGACAAACTGCCCAAGGTACATGGCTCAGGAGAACATCTCTACTCCACGCGGCGCATGGGAATGATATTGGGCAACGCCGAGAAGATCGCGAAGAAGTTCAACGACGATTTTATCAGCGTCGAGCACCTGTATCTCGCTTTGCTTGATGAGCGCGGCACGCCGTCCGCTGCGATATTCAGGAATCACAGCATCACGAAAGAGAATTTTCTGGCGGAACTGTCGAACATCAGAGGAAATCTGCGCATCACGAATCAAAATCCGGAGAGCGGCTATGAAGCGCTGACCAAGTATGGACGCGATCTCGTGCAATTGGCGCGGGAAGGCAAATTGGATCCGGTCATCGGCAGGGACGAGGAGATAAGGCATACCATCCGGATCCTGTCGCGGCGGACCAAGAACAATCCGGCGCTCATCGGCGATCCGGGCGTCGGCAAGACCGCTGTCGTGGAAGGGTTGGCGCAGCGCATTCTGAACGGAGATGTTCCCGAGGGATTGAAAGATCGGACGATCTTTGCGTTGGACATGGGCGCGCTCATCGCGGGCGCGAAATTCCGCGGTGAATTTGAGGAACGGTTGAAAGCTGTCCTGACGGAGATCGAAAAGTCCGACGGCCGCGTCATTCTGTTCATCGACGAGATTCACAACATCGTCGGCGCGGGCGCGGGCGACGGAGCAATGGACGCGGGGAACCTGCTGAAACCCAAGTTGGCCAGGGGCGAATTGCATTGCATCGGCGCGACCACCTTGGACGAGTACCGGAAATACATCGAGAAGGACGCCGCGTTGGAACGGCGTTTTCAGAAGATATTGGTGGATCAGCCGAACGTGGAGGACACCATCTCGATCCTGCGGGGCTTGAAAGAACGGTTTGAGATACACCACGGCGTACGGATTACCGATGCGGCGCTCATCGCCTGCGCGACCCTGTCCGACCGTTATATCAGCGACCGATTTTTGCCCGACAAGGCCATTGACCTCATGGACGAGGCGGCGTCCAAGATACGGACCGAGATAGACAGCATGCCCGCCGAGCTGGATCGGATCGGCAGGAAGATCATGCAACTGGAGATCGAAAAACAGGCTTTGGGCAAGGAGGAGGATTCCGGATCCAAAGAACGGGTAAAGCATATCGAAAAGGAGTTGTCGGAACTGCACGGCGAGAATGATTCCATGCGCGCGCAATGGGAAAACGAAAAGAAGATCATTGCGCAGGTCAAGGAAAGCAAACAGCAGATAGAGGATGTGAAGTTGGAGATAGACGAAGCCGAACGCGCCTACGATCTTGAGAAATTGGCCCAATTGAAATACGGTGTCCTGCCGGGCTTGGAGAAGCAATTGGAGGAAGCCAAAGAGAAAGCCGACGCCACGGAGGAGCGGAGACTCTTGAAAGAAGAAGTCACCGAGGATGAGATTGCGAAAGTGGTTGCGGGATGGACGGGCATTCCGGTGAGCCGGCTCGTCGAGTCCGAAAAGGAGAAATTGCTTCGTCTGCCCGAGATCCTGCATCGGCGGGTCGTCGGGCAGGACGACGCGGTAGTCGCCGTTTCGGAGGCCGTTCTGCGCGCGCGCGCGGGATTGAAGGATGAGCGCAAACCCATAGGCTCCTTCATTTTTCTCGGTCCGACCGGCGTCGGCAAGACGGAGCTTGCCAAAGCATTGTCCGAAGCGCTGTTCGATACCGAGAAGAATCTGATTCGCATCGATATGTCGGAGTACATGGAGAAATATTCCGTTTCGAGGCTCGTCGGCGCGCCTCCCGGCTATGTGGGGTATGAGGAGGGCGGTCAGCTCACGGAGGCCGTTCGCCGAAGACCGTACAGCGTCATTCTGTTTGACGAGATTGAAAAAGCGCACGCGGATGTGTTCAATATTCTGCTGCAATTGCTGGACGACGGCAGGCTGACGGACAATCAGGGGCGTACGGTGGACTTCAGAAATACCATTATCATTATGACGTCCAACATCGGCGGCGCCAACCTAATCGAACAGATAAGCGACGACGGCGTCATCGCGGACGGGGTGAAAGAGGAAACGATCGAGGAGATGAAGCGGTATTTCAGACCGGAGTTCATCAACAGGATAGACGACATCGTCGTGTTCTCACCTCTCACGGAGGAGGACATCGTCAAGATCATCGACATCGCGACGGCGGATATTCAAAACAGATTGTCGGAACGCGACATCACCGTGCGCTTCACGGACAATACGAAACGATTCATCGCGAAGGAGACATACTCACCCGCCTACGGCGCGCGTCCCATCAAACGGTACCTGCAAAAGACGATCGAAACGGAAATCGCAACGAAGATCCTCCGGGGGGAATTGAAAGACGGAGACGATTTCACCATCGACATCGGCGGAGACGGCAAGCGGTAAACCGTAAGCAACAAACGGTAAACCGGAAACGGTTACCGGCGCAGGGCGCGCTTTGCGGAACGGGCGATGTGCTGTTCCATCGCCGCGCCGCCCGCGCGCGGATCCCGATCGATAAACGCTTCAAAAACAGCGGTGTGCTCCGCGAAGATCGCGGTCAGATGTTCGCGCCGGTAGGGTACGATCAGTGCGCTGTGTTTCCAATAATCGCGATACACGGAGAGGATGTCCGCGAGCAGACGGTTGTGGGACGCTTCGCGGATGATCCTGTGGAAATTTGCGTTGAGCTCCCTCATCTTTTGCGTATCTTCACGCTTTGTGTAGAATGCCATATATTCATAGCTTTCCTCCAACGCGTCCAATTCCTCTTTGTAAATGCGCTCCACCGCCCATTCGGTCGCTTGCACCTCATGAATTTTTCGGAGCTGAAAGAGATCGGAGACATCCCCGCCCGACAAGCCGATCACGTAGACGCCGCGGTTCGGCGCCCATTCGACGAGTCCCTCTGCGGTCAGATTGCGCAACGCTTCCCGGATTGGCGTTCTGCTGACGCCGTATTGCTCGCCCAATTTTTTTTCGATCAGCTTTGCGCCGGGCGGCAGATTCTCTTTTAGGATATCCTCCCTGATTTTCGCGGTCAGAGCTGTGGGGAGGGTTTGTTCTCCGATCATCAAGCGTTCCTGTCCGGGTTTTCCTTTATCAGGTTTATCTTCCCGCCTGCGAGCAACCTGCGTTTTTCCGTATCGCTGAAATCGGCGGTCAGCCGGTATTCCTTGCCCGTGTCCGCGTCGGTCAGGATCACGGCAGAATGCTCGAGCTGTTCCCTCGCGTCATTCATGACGAGATTCACGCCGACGCGCAAACTCTCGTAATCTTTCCGGTTTTCAAACGTGAGGGGCAAGATCCCGCTGTTGATGAGATTGGCGCGGTGTATGCGCGCGAATGATTTTGCGATCACAAATTTGATGCCGAGATACAAGGGCGCAAGCGCCGCGTGTTCCCTGCTGGATCCCTGACCGTAATTGTCTCCGCCGATGATCGCGCCCCGACCCGCATCCTTGGCTCTGGCGGAGAAGCCGGAGTCGATCTTTTCAAAACAGAAATTTGCGAGATAGGGGATATTGGAGCGATAGGGCAACAACCGTGAATCGGAGGGCATGATGTCGTCGGTGGTGACATTGTCGCCGACGCGAATGATGACTCTGCCCGTCACTTTGTCCGCGAGCGCTTTGTTTCGGGGGAACGGCTTGATGTTCGGTCCCATCTCGACCGGTGTGTTGTTCGCGTTCGTATCCGGGGAATAGACGACGAAACTGTCATTTCGCGTGAAGCGTTCCGCTGCGATCGGCGTGAGTGTGACTCCGTTTTTTGCGCCCTCGGCCATACCGTCCGTCAGTACGCCGGTCACAGCCGAAAGCGCGGCGGTTTCCGGACTGACCAAATAGACCTCCGCGTCCAAAGTACCGCTTCTGCCTTTGAAGTTTCTGTTGAATGTGCGCAGGGAGATCGCACCGCTCTTTGGAGACTGTCCCATGCCGATGCAGGGACCGCAGGCATTTTCGATGAGCCTTGCGCCGGCGTCGATGAGCGCGGACAGGGCGCCGTTTTCCGCCAACTTGGACAATATCTTCGCCGATCCGGGCGAGATGACGAGGCTTACCTCGGGATGTACCTTGCGGCCTCGCAGGATTTGCGCCGTCTTCATGAGATCCGTGTAGGAAGAATTTGTGCAACTGCCGATGGCGACCTGATCCACCTTGATCGCGCCGATCTCCGATACGGGTTTTACATTGTCCGGACTGTGGGGCATGGCTGCCAAAGGTGTGAGCGACGACAGTTCCACGTTCAATATTTCATCGTATGCCGCGTCCGCATCGGCGGCCAAAGGCCGGTATTGCTCCCCCCGTCCCTGCGATTTCAAGTAAGCCTCGGTATTTTCATCGCTCGGGAAAATGGAAGTGGTCGCGCCAAGTTCCGCTCCCATGTTCGTGATGGTTGCCCTGTCCGTAACGGACAGGGACTTTACGCCTTCCCCAAAGTATTCGACGATCTTCCCCACGCCGCCTTTTACGGACAATTCTTTCAAAACGTGCAGTATCACGTCTTTCGCGGATACCCACGGACGCAATTCGCCTGTGAGACGTATGCCGATCACGTTCGGTACGGTCAGGCTGTAGACCCCTTTCGCCATGGCGACCGCCACATCGAGACCGCCCGCGCCGATGGCGATCATGCCAAGACCTCCGCCCGTGGGCGTGTGGCTGTCGGAACCGAGCAGGGTTTTCCCTGGGACGCCGTAATTCTCAAGATGCAGTTGGTGGCAGATGCCGCCGCCGGGCTTTGAGAACCGGATGCCGCGGCGTTTGGCGACACTCTCGATGAACGCATGGTCGTCCGCGTTTTCGTATCCCGTTTGCAAGGTGTTGTGGTCAATGTAGGCGACGGAAAGTTCCGTCTGCACCCTGTCCGCATCCATGGCTTCCAATTGCAGATATACCATGGTGCCCGTGCTGTCCTGCGTCAGTGTCTGATCGATCTTTATCGTGATCTCATTGCCCGGGGCGAGTTTTCCGCCTAAGAGGTGCGTGCCGAGAATTTTATATGCCAATGTACCGTTCGATGCGATTTGCGTCATGTTTCCCAATCCTTATTCTCCTCCGATGCGTTTTCGCGTTCACAGATCCGCCGGCTGTTTGTTCCCGTCACGTTCATGGGAGATGTCCCGGCTTTGTATGTAAGCCGCCATCTTGAAGTCGTCTCCCTTGATGTGATTGAGCAACCAGTCGCCGACGTGCTGTGTGACCTCGTTCACCAATTCGGGCGAGACGCCTTCTGTCATCATGCGTTGCGTCAACACCCCCACCTGCCGTTTGAAATCCTCATGATAGTTCTTGTGTACGGCGAAGTCCGGGTAATGATACTGCGCTTGCAGAGTTTCCTCGTCCTGAAAATGTTTGACGGTATAGGCGACAAGAAATTCCATGATTCCGCCGATCTCATCCGCGCCTTTGCCCTCCAGATTGGCTTTCTGCAGACGATTGACGGTCGATACCAAC
>JAISML010000059.1 GCA_031276775.1 Eubacteriales Family XIII. Incertae Sedis bacterium
AAAAACGATCCGTTTCCCCCCGGTAGACTGTTACAGTCATGACAACGTGGCGGTTTCAAGTCGATTGAAAGGCAGGGCAGAGATATGCGGATGACGGTTTTTGGCTGTGACGGGGAGGAGCGGGCATTGTTTTGCGAATACGCGAAATCTTACGGTGTGGGGTTGAATCTTGTGGAGGAATCCGTGTCTGCGGGCAATGCGCGCCTGTCCGGGGGCAGCGGATGCATCAGTGTCAATCACAGGAACCGGTTGGACGAATCCGTTTTGCGCGCGTTGAAAGACGGTGGAACGGAATTTGTGACAACGAGAAGCATCGGGACGGATCACATTGACGTGTCCGCCGCGAACCGGCTCGGCATAACGGTCGAGGCTGTCGTCTACACGGTCGACAGCGTTGCGGATTATACGGTGATGCTGATCCTCATGGCGCTGCGGAATGCCAAAGATGTGTTGGCGCGCGCGGGAAACGGCGATTTTTCGTTGAGCTGTGCCAGAAGTCCCGATCTGCGGGAGATGACGGTGGGCGTGATCGGCGCCGGACGCATCGGGCAAAAGGTGATTGCAAGATTGCGGCCTTTCGGTTGTCGCATCCTCGTCTGCGGAAGCGAAAAGGCCGCAGGGGAGATCTTCCTTCCGTTTGACGAGTTGATCGGGCAATGCGACGTTCTTACGTTCCACCTGCCTTTGACCGCACAGACGGGACATATCCTCAACGGGCGGAATATGGGAAATGTAAAGAACGGCGCCTACATCGTCAATACCGCCCGGGGAGGTCTCATTGACACGGCGGCGCTCCTGAATGCTTTGGAAAGGCGACAGCTTCGCGGAGCCGCTTTGGACGTCATCGAAAGGGAAGAAGTTGTTTTTTGCCGCAACCGGCGCGGGGAACCGAACGAGGACACGATCTTCCTGCGGCTTTGCGCGCTGCCGAACGTTATCATAACGCCGCACACAGCATTTTACACCCGGCGGACCTTGCTTGACACGGTGGAAAACACGGTTTTAAAGTGTCTGAAATATGAGAAGGATCGCCGCGATATCCGCGGGGTCGAGGTATGCGCCGCACAGCGGTGCGGGAGGGGAAAATGAATCCATTGAAAATTGCCGTGCTGTTCGGCGGTTGTTCGGAAGAACATGCCGTCTCCGTAAAGTCCGCGAAGCAGATTGCGATCTGCATGGACAGGGCAAAGTACGTTCCGTATTTCATTTACATCAACCGGAGTGGGGCGTGGAGGCTCTGCGACCAAGAAACGGAGCTGAGGCTCCGCGGGGAATCCCCGGATGCGGATGCCGGTTTCACCGGCGTACCGGTCGTCATTTCCCCGGACAGAAACGACTGCGGTATCCTGATACCGGGGGAAGACGGGTGCGGAAAGCTTCGTATCGACGCGGTCTTTCCCGTCATCCACGGCAAGATGGGCGAAGACGGTATGCTGCAGGGGCTTCTGGAACTGTCCGGCATCCCGTACGTCGGTTGTGATGTCGCAAGCTCCGTTCTTTGCATGGATAAGTCGCTGACCTATTCGGTCGTCCGAAACGCCGGCGTATCAACCCCCGCATTTCATGTCCTTCACGACGGGGATGCGGTGCAAATTGAGCATGATACGGATGCGGCGCAGACAGATTGCCGCGCAGATGCGGCGGTGAGAGAGCGCTTTGGATATCCCGTCTTTGTAAAACCTGTCCGTTCGGGTTCCTCCTTTGGCGTCGGCAAGGTACATGCCGCCGCCGAATTGGAAGCCGCCGTTGAAACCGCGCGGCGCTATGACGGAAAGACGCTGATTGAAGAAGCTGTCGCGGGCTGTGAAATCGGCTGCGCGGTGCTTGGAAACGGAACGGATCTTACAGTGGGGGAGCCGGATATGATCACATTGCGAAACGGATTTTTCAAGATCCATCAGGAAGCAAATCCGGAAGCGGGATCCGAAAACGCGACGGTCACCGTGCCGGCGGATATTCCGCAAGCGACGGGTGAACGCGTCAGGGAAACAGCGAAGAAAGTGTACCGCGCGCTTGGATGCGCGGGTCTTGCGCGCGTCGATATGTTCCTGCGGGAGAGCGGCGGGATCGTTTTGAATGAGGTGAACACGATGCCGGGATTCACCTCCTACAGCCGATATCCCCGTATGATGGCTGCCGCCGGCATCCCACTGCCCGAATTGATCGACAGGCTGATTGCCTTGGCGCTGATGAGGTGAGCACATGTACAGGGATTTTGTCTATCTCGACGAAACGGTTCCCGGGGTGCGTTGGGACGCAAAGTACGCCACCTGGGACAATTTCACCGGCGCGCCGGTAACGGGTTATCCGGTCAACCGGATCATCGCAACCAAAAAGATGTCCGTCGCCCTGCGCGGCGTCAGGCGGAAAGCGGAGGAATTGGGATTCGGACTGCTTCTGTGGGATGGCTACCGCCCGCAGCGGGCGGTGGATCACTTCCTGCGGTGGGCGGGAAGCGGCGGCGAGGAGACGACAAAACCCCGGTATTATCCGAACATAGACAGAAAAAGCATGATCGCGCAGGGCTACATCGCGCCAAAATCAGGACACAGCCGGGGAAGCAGCGTCGATCTCACACTGTATTGCCTTGAGACAAACGCAATGCTTCCCATGGGCGGACACTTCGATCTGATGGACAGGATATCCCATCACGGCGCGGACGGGATCGGCTCCGAAGAAGCGGAAAACCGAAATACCTTAAAACAGCTTATGGAAGCGTGCGGATTCCTGGCCTACGAATGTGAATGGTGGCACTACACCTTGGAGCGGGAACCGTTTCCCGATACCTACTTCGATTTTGTCGCAACCTGAGTTCCGCTTATGGGATTGCATACATCATCCGTGAAATGTGCTATACTTGATGTGCTGTACGCAGAGAAAACGCTGTACGTAAAGAAAACGTTGCGCGTTTTTCCGGAAGATCACAGGGAGGCGGAGTCACATGGAATGTGCGGCGAAATGGAAACGCAATGCCGGACTTTATATCTTCGGGCAGTTTGTGTCGATGTTTGGCACGATGCTCGTGCAATACGCCATAACCTGGCGGATCACGCTTGACACCAAATCGGGCGTGGTGATGACGCTGTTTACCTGCGCGGCGGTTTTGCCGATGACGCTTGTTTCGACGTTCGCGGGCGTGTGGGCGGACAGGTACAACCGCAAATTTTTAATCATCCTGTCCGATGCGTGTATTGCGCTCATCACGCTTGGTTTGGCGGTTGCGTACATTTCCGGTCACAAAAACATCTGGTTGA
>JAISML010000194.1 GCA_031276775.1 Eubacteriales Family XIII. Incertae Sedis bacterium
AGTGAAAACGACCATGAAAGCTGCAATAATGGGCAAACCCGGAGAAATCCATCTGGAAGAGCGTCCCGTACCCGAGCCGGACTGGGGCGAAACGCTGATCAAGGTGAAATACATCGGAATCTGCGGCAGTGACGTGCATCTGCTTCATGGGAAGAATTCCAGCGCGGTATATCCCTTGCTCCCCGGGCATGAATTTGTGGGGGAGGTGGTCGAAGCCAAAGGGGAAGGCTCCGAACGTCTTGCGGTCGGGGATCTTGTGGCCGCGCAGGAAGTCATATCCTGCGGCGTATGCGAAGCCTGCGCCAAAGGTGAAGACAACGTATGCAAAAATTTGAAAATCATCGGGATACACACCGACGGCGGATTTGCGGAATACGTCAAAGTGAAAACGCGGAAAGTTTTTGTTCTGCCAAAGGATATCGATCTGAAAGTTGCGGTCTTGATTGAACCTTTCGCGGTGGCGGTTCACGATGTGCGCAGATCCGAGCTGAAAGTCGGCGAAACGGCGTTTGTCGCCGGCGGCGGACCGATCGGTTTGCTGATCGGGATCGCGGCGCGTCTTGCGGGGGCAAGAAAGGTCGTCGTGTCCGAGGTGATGGAGAGCCGCTTGGCGCTCGCGGCGGAACTGGGCTTTGATACCGTGAATCCGACGCTGGAGAGCTTTGACGAGGACGTAAGAAAACTCGGCGGGGGCAGGGGATTCGACGTGAGTTTTGAGACGGCGGGGGTACAGCAGTCCATGGATGCCTGCATCGAGCATACGAAGAATACGGGAAGGGTGATCATTCTCGCGACCCCGACCGTACTGCCGGTGCTCGACACGGGCAAAGTGTTCATGAAAGAACTCTCGCTTCTCGGCGTCAGGGTGAATGCGCAATACAGTTTCATGGGTTCGGTTGACATCGTGACGGGCGGCATGATAGATGAACAGCTCAAATTGCTGATCAGCAACGAATATACGTTGGATGAAATCGAGGAAGCTTTTCATGAAGCCGAGACCAATAAAAATGCGTTTAAAATAATTGTAAAAGTCAGCTGAACGGCAACGGACAAAACGGACGCCGGCTTTGCGCAGACGCAAATCCGCCGGCGCGTTTGCGTGGGATGTGTGCCGCGGCGGGTCTGCGGCAATGCCGCATATGAGGAGACAGGAAATGAGTACAATGATTGCGTGTCCGGGGAAATATGTTCAGGGGCCGGGTGAGTTTTCCAGACTTCCCGCACATTTGAAGCGTCTCGGACAGAAAGCCTTTGTCATCATAAGCGCCGGGGGCGTCGGAAGATTCGGCGGTATGCTCAAGGCGCAATTCGACGAAGCGGGATTCGCGTTTGCCTTTTGCGAATTTGGCGGCGAGTGCTGTTACGATGAAATGGAAAGGCTCAGCGAGAAGTGCCGGGCGCTGAAATGTGACGTCATCGTGGGCATAGGCGGCGGAAAAATCATCGATACCGCAAAAGGCGTGGCGTATTACACGAAATTGCCGCTTGCCGTTTGCCCGACGATCGCGGCGACCGACGCTCCGTGCAGTTCGCTCTCGGTGGTCTACACGCCCGCCGGCGTCTTTGAAGGTTTTCTGTTTACTTCAAAGAATCCGGAGCTCGTACTGATGGACACGGAAATCATCGTAAAAGCGCCCGTGAGACTGTTTGTGGCGGGTATCGGAGATGCGCTTTCGACTTATTACGAAGCGCGCGCGGTACATGTGAAGAATGGCAAAACACCGTTGCGGCACCGCGCCACGGAAGCCGCGTTCGGTCTTGGCAAACTGTGCAAAGATATCATTTTTGCGGACGGACTCGCCGCGAAACTCGCCGTGGAAAAAGGTCTTTACACGACCGCTGTCGAGCGGGTGATCGAGGCGAACACCTTTATGTCGGGCGTGGGCTTTGAGAGCGGGGGCGTTGCGGGGGCGCATGCGATATACAACGGATTCACCGTATACAATGAGGCCAATGCGGCATATCACGGTGAAAAAGTGGCGTTTGGCATCTTGGTGCAGCTTGTGCTCGAAGGCGCTCCCACCGAGGATACGAAAGCATTGGCGGATTTCTGCATCTCGGTCGGACTGCCTGTCACGCTTGCGGAAATCGGCATCGGGGAACCCGATGCGGATCAATTGATGAAAGTTGCGGAAGTCGCCGCGCAAAAGGGTTCGTCGATATACAATTTGGCCGCGGAAATAACGCCGGGGATCGTTTTTCGGGCAATTCTCGCCGCGGACGCCTTGGGAAAGCATTACAAGCAAACCGCGCACAACGCATAAGGCGTATCCGCGTACGGAACCGCGGAAAGCGGAATATCTTACACAGGTGAGGGAATATGGCGAACGACAAAGCGCTTGAACTGGATAAGACGGTTCTCGTAAAGATACTTGACAATATCTTTATGAATATTATGGTCACGGACGACACGGGGAAAATCATCTATACAAACAACCGATCGGCAAGTCTCTACGGTATGGATCGCAACGATTTGATCGGGAAGAACGTGCGGGAACTCGTCGAGGAAGGTTATCTCAGCCGTTCGCAGTCCCTGAAAGTGCTTGAAACGGGCAAAGAAGACATCGGCTTCAATATCACGGCAAAAGGAAGCAATCTGTCAGGGTACAGCATCCCGCTTTTCGACAAGTTCGGCAACATAGAGTATGTGGTCACGAGCAGCAGTGAACGGGGGGCGTTGGATCGCTTCGCCGGCACCGTCGACGCCGAGAGGGTGGCGGACAACTACAAAGGCGCCGTCAACTACATCCTGGGCATCGGTCACGGAACCAAGGAACTCATCATTAAAAGCAAGGTCATGCAGGATCTGATCAAAAAATTGAGGCAGGTGATCAAAACCGACAGTACCATTGTCCTGAGAGGGGAAAGCGGTGTGGGAAAGGATATCATCGCAAACTACATCCACGCGAACAGCGACCGCATGGACGAACCGTTTATTCCCGTAAATTGCGCGGCGATCCCCCGGGAGCTGATGGAGGCCGAATTCTTCGGATACAGCAAAGGCGCGTTTACGGGCGCGAACACAACCGGCAAGATGGGTCTGTTTGAGATCTCGCACAAAGGGACGCTTTTCCTGGATGAAATCGGCGATCTGCCGCTCAATCTTCAGGGTAAGCTTCTTCGGACGCTTGAGGACAAAACGACGAGGCGCATCGGGAGCGATCAAATGATCAAGGTGGATGTGCGCATTATCGCGGCGACGAACAAGGATCTGGAAAAAATGGTGGAAGATCAAACATTCCGCGAGGATTTCTATTACAGGTTGAACGTGATGTCCGTCGAAATACCCCCCCTGCGTGACAGAGCGGAGGACATCGCTCCGCTTGCGGAGCTGTTTTTGCGGCAATACAACGAAAAATTCAACATGAACAAACGGTTTTCGACCGACGTTTTTGCGGCGTTTCATACCTATCAATGGAAAGGCAATGTACGGGAACTCAAGAATATCATCGAACGTCTGATGATCGTTTCGGTATCCAACCTCATCACGAACAAGGATTTGAATGACATCGGTTTTAACCGCCCCGCAAAGGCTTCCGAAATTGAACCGCCGAAAGAAGATGCGCAGGAGCCGGTCCGGTTGCCGGACGGATTGCCGGATGAAGCAA
>JAISML010000172.1 GCA_031276775.1 Eubacteriales Family XIII. Incertae Sedis bacterium
GTGGAGCCGGCGTCTATGCCGAGAAAAATCCCTCCTTTCGCTTTCCGTATGTCCTTCCGTTTCACCTTATTGCGCTCGTGCCGCTCGCGGAAAGCGGCGTACTCGCCGAAATCCGCAAACAGCGGCGGCGTGTGCTTCGTTTCGCCCAACGTGGAAGGATCGGCGTCTTTCAGGCGTGAAATCAAATCGTCGACGGATACCTCGCCGTGTTTGTCCGCGATCATCGCCGCTCCCACCGCCACGAAATACCGTGCGTCCTCGGGGAACAGAATATGCTCCGGATCCAAACGCAGCGTTTCGGCGAACCGCTTGCGCAGTTCGGAGAGGAAAGACAGCGGTCCGCCGAGAAAAGCCACCTTGCCCGCAATCGTCCTGCCGCAGGCCAAGCCGCTGATGGTCTGATTGACCACCGCCTGAAAGATGGAAGCGGACAGATCCGCGATCCCTGCGCCTTCGTTGATCAAAGGTTGAATGTCCGTCTTGGCAAAGACGCCGCACCGGGCGGCGATGGGATAGATGATGTTCATGCCCTTTGCCGCTTCGTTGAGACCCGCCGCGTCCGTGTTGAGCAGGATCGCCATCTGATCGATGAACGCCCCCGTGCCTCCGGCGCAGGTGCCGTTCATGCGTTGCTCAACCGCGGAACCGTAGAATGTGATCTTCGCATCCTCCCCACCGAGTTCGATGGCCACATCCGTTTCGGGTATGAGGGTTTCCACCGCCTTGCTGCAGGCGATCACCTCCTGCTCGAACGGGACGTCGAGCAGACCGGAAAGAGACAGACCGCCCGAGCCCGTGATGACCGTCTTTGCGGACAGAAGAGGATACGCCTCAGCCAAGTCCCCAAACAGTTCCCCCACCTTTTCAAACACGTTGGACATGTGCCTGTCGTAACGCGAAAACACGATCCTGTTCCCATCATCCAGCAATACCAACTTGACCGTCGTGGATCCGACGTCTATACCGAGTTTCATCTGTTTTTCATACTCCCTTATCCCTATCGGTCGGAACCCTGCAGATCGAGTTCCAAGCGGACGGGACAGTGATCGCTCCCGTACACTTCATTTAAGAGTACCACATCGGATACCCTGTCCGCAATCCTGTTCGACACGAGGAAATAATCGATGCGCCACCCGGCATTGTTCTCCCTTGCGTTAAAACGATAGGACCACCAAGTGTAAGCGCCCGTCCGATCCGGATACAGCCGCCGAAAACCGTCCGTAAATCCCGCATCCAACAGTTCTCTGAATTTCCCTCTTTCTTCGTCGGAGAACCCGGGGTTTCCTCTGTTGCTTTTCGGATTTTTCAGATCGATCTCCTCATGCGCCACATTCAGATCGCCGCAGAGAACAACGGGTTTTCTTTCGTCCAGGGCTCTCAAATACGCCCGCCTTGCATCCTCCCACGCCAGACGGTAGCCGATGCGCTTCAGACCGTCCTGCGCATTGGGCGTATACTCGTTCACCAAATAGAAATCGTCAAACTCCAGGGTGATGGATCTGCCTTCCGTATCGTGCCCCGGCGCGTCTATGTCGTACCGCACCGAACGCGGTTCCACGCGGGAGAACACCGCAGTGCCGGAATATCCTTTTTTTTCGGCGCTGTTCCAGTATTCACGGTAGCCGTCCAAGTCCACCTCCGCCTGCCCCTGTTGCATCTTGGTTTCCTGCAAACAGTAGACGTCCGCCCGCTCCGAGGCGCAAAAATCGGAAAACCCCTTTTTTAAGACGGCCCGCAATCCGTTGACATTCCATGTGATCAATCGCACAATGTCCATCCTTTCCCCGGGCGGATACGCCCGTTGCCCCATTCGGCGCCCCATTGTCCGCAGACAGAACCGGTTCCGCATTCCCATGTCTGCGGGACGGGCGGCTCACAAGTTTTTGATCTCTTTCCTGTATATATGCCGCAAAAGCAAAACCGTTAAAATAAGAGAGGCGAATTCCGCGATGGAAAACGAAGCCCAGGCGGACAGGATGCCCATATAGCGCAACAGCAGCCAGGTCAAAGGCAGGATCAGAAACAGTTGACGCAGCAGTGACACGAACATGCTGAACATACCGTGCGCAAGCGCTTGGAACATCCCTCCCGTCACGATGCTGAACGCGGCGGAAACGAAGCTGATGCTGATGATGCGCAATGCGGGAACGCCGATCTCCATCATCTCCGGCGTCGCGCTGAACAACAGCATCAGCTGTCTTGGGAAAACCCAGAAGATTGCGGTTCCGACGGCCATGATGCCTATCGCAATGCTTACGGCGGTCTTGTACGCGGCCAGCATGCGCTTCCTGTTCTTGGCGCCGTAATTGTAGCCGATGACGGGAAGCGAGCCCTGATTGAGTCCGAACACCGGCATGAACAGAAAGGAGTTGATTCGGAAATAGACGCCCAATACCGCCACGGCGGCCTCGCTGTACGCGATGAAAATCGCGTTGAGCCCGGAGATCATAAACGAACCGATGGACAGCATGACGATGGATGGCACGCCCACCGCATAGATGTCACGCAGCGTTTTTCCGTTTGTCCGAAACCCCCTGATGCGAACGTTCACGTGATGCTTGAATTTGAAGAGCAGAACAAGCGCGATCACCATGGCGGAAAACTGGCATATGATGCACGCGAGACCCGCGCCCGGCACGCCCAACCGCGGCAGCCCGAACAAGCCAAGGATGAGAATGGGGGAAAGGATGATATTCAGGATCGCCCCCGCCAGGTTGAAGATCATGGGAAAGAGCATGTTGCCCGTAGCCTGCAAAATCCGTTCGCAGCAGATGGACACAAACGGGAACAGCGAACCTACCATGACGATGCGGCAATAGATCGCCGCATTCTCGAGAATAAACGGCGTGTCCGTAAACAAACCGATGAACGGCTTCGCGAAGAATATGCCAAAAGCGGCGAAAAGCAGCCAATTGATCAACGCGATGAAAAAACCGTGCGACGCCGCGCTGTCGGCTTCCTCCTGTTTTCTTTCCCCCAATCTGCGGGAGATAAGTGAGTTGAGACCCACGCCGGCGCCGACGCCGAACGCGACCTGCATCATCTGAATGGGAAACACAAGGGTGATCGCCGCCATCGCCGCTTCGAAGGAGGAAGGCGCCGGTTGTGTCATGCTCGGGCAGAACATGATAGGCCCGCCCATGCAGAGAAAAGCCGAACGCATCATAGGATTCATGAATCTTCTACGCGAGAGGACCCCCGAATAGATCATCATGTGCGGGGCCCCACACCCTGCCCACCAATCTGGCGGTCGCACCGCCGTCGTCGAGACAGGTATACTTCCTCTTGAAGGCGAGATACTTCTCGTCAGGCGTGAACGCGGCCGCGCCGCCAAGCGCGTCCCGTATGGCGGAGGCTATGCCTCCCCCGTCCG
>JAISML010000215.1 GCA_031276775.1 Eubacteriales Family XIII. Incertae Sedis bacterium
CGACAGCTTTGAGCGCATCGATGAAGTGCTCGCCGCCGGGGCGGACGGGCTGACGATGGGCTCCGCGCTTTTTGACGGTAAGTTCAAGAAGGACGGAACCTTTGCGGAGAATCTTGAAATTGTCGTAAATTATATGAACCGTCGCTGAGCGCCGGTCGGAAGCAAGGTCTGCCGCGTCAAACGCCGGCGGAAAATCCCCGTTCGGGGAACAAACGAAAGGAAACGAAAAAAATGGTCATGAAAAATCCGGACATGAAGTTGGACGAACGCAATCATCTCAGCCTTACGCGCGCGACCGTAAGACCCGGCTCCGCCAATCTGCTGCCCAAGGCATTCACGTTGGACAGCCTTTTGCCCGAGTGGCGCAATACGAAAGCCTATGTCTACGCGGCGCCGTTGATGGGCGCGGACTTTATCGAGATGAAACTTGACATCGGACAGGATGGCGGCAGTCGGGAACGCGTCGAAAACCCGTATGAAAACTTTCTGTATGTCATTCGCGGAGCCGCGGAATTTACGCTTTCCGGCAAGAAGTACGAAATGGAAAAGGAAAATTACTGCTGGTTGCCTCCGGGCGTGGATTTTGAAATCCAAAACGGAAATGCCGCGAATGCGGAGGTCCTTTGGGTGAGAAAACGCTATCAGGAAACGAAACACTTTCCCGTTCCCGGGATGATCGTCGGCAGCGTGCGCGACATCGAGCCGATTCACAGCATTGCGGAAGAGGAGCAGCAATGTCTGCCGTTTGAAGCAAATCCCGGCTTTGACATGGCGATGAACATGCTGACCTTTTTCCCGGGCGTCACTTTCCCGTTTACGGAAGCGCATGTCTTCGAACACGGCGGATATTTCCTTGACGGGAGAGGGAATTTCTGGATCAACGGCGAGAACTACGAAGTGCATGAGGACGATTTTTGCTACATGGCGCCTTACGCGCCGCACTACGTGGTCGCTTACGGACCAGAACCGTTGCGCTATCTTCTGTATAAGCCTGTCAACAGGGACTTCGATCTTTAAAGGATGGGAACTTTGAAAGAAACGTTGAAAGACAAAACGTATTTCATAGCCGTCGATCAAGGGTCGTCGGGAACCTTGAGTGTCTTGTTCGACGAAGCGTTCAACGTGCTCGATCGCGCGGACATCCCGGTTTCCCGTTGCACTCCGGGATCCGGTTTGGTGGAACACGAGCCTGCGGAGATACTTGCGTCCGTCAAAAAAGGCATCGCGTCCCTCATGGACGGACATCCCGGGTGTCTGCCCGGTTTGGCGGGGATCGGCTTGGCCAACCAGGGGGAGTCTTTCCTTCTCTGGGATACCGTCAACGGCACGCCGCTGACGCGCGTGATCAGTTGGCAGGACACCCGCAGCGAACTGTTGTCCGCGCAACTGAGACGCGACGGCGCGAACGATCGGTTCCACGCGCAAACGGGTTTGCACCTTTCCGCCGAGTGGCCGGCGTTGAAAGTGCGCGAGATGCGGGCGAACGACGCCGATTTGGACGCGCGGTGCAGGGCGGGGAACGTGGCTTTCGGACAATTGGACGCCTGGCTGCTGTATGAATTGTCGGGCGGGAAGATCTTCGCCTCCGATCACGGCACGGCGTCCAGGAGCGGATATTACGATCTGCAACAGCGGAACTGGAGCGGGGAACTGCGGGAAATGTTTTGCGCGTCGGACTTGATCTTCCCCGATTTGATGGACAACACCGCGCACATTGCGGGTCTCGATGCGGGGCTCGGCAAAGAAGTCCGGTGGCTTGCGGGCGGGCTCGATCAGTCGGTGACCCTCATCGGACAACGGTGCATGCGCGCGCAAACCGCGAAGATCACCTACGGCACCTGCTGCGCCTGTTGGCTGAACACGGGAGCGACGCCCGTCTTTGACGAAAAAATGACGACGAGCGTCGCCTGGATGTTGGATGGCCAAGCCACCATGGCGCTTGCGGCCGAAGGGGGAGCGGCGGGCAACATCATCACATGGCTTACGGAGAATTTTTTGGTGGATTGGCCGCTCGAAGCCTTGTCCGAAATTGCCCGGGAGAGCGTCGCGGGAAACGAGCTTGTGTTTGTTCCCGCTTTCAACGGACTTTCCTCGCCGTGGTGGGAGCGGGCAAAAGGGGCGCTCTTCGGCATCACGCAGAACACAACGCCGGCGCATATCCTGAAAGCGGGATTGGACGCGATCGCGTTTACGGTGAAAGCGCTCGTCGATTCCATGCCCGTCTGCGACGGGATCGTGTTTGACGGCGGGATGACGGACAACGGGTATTTAATGCAAAAGCAGGCGGACGTCCTCGGATTTCCGGTCGTGAAATCCGCCGAACGCGAAGGCACCTTGATGGGGATCGCTTATTTGTGCGGCTGGAGTCTGGGCATACTGCCCGGCGGAACTTTGCCCGACGACAGACGGGCGGACCGGGTGTACGTGCCCGATCCCGCGTGGGATCGCGGGGAATACGACAGATGGACGGAAACCGTTAAAACAGTGATATCATACTATAATTAAAAGAAAGGAGCGGACACAATGAATGAAATTGATTTGTCCCGTAAATTCCAACAACGCGCCATGAACAGTATGCCGCTCGGCGTCAACTCGAACGGACGCTATTGGGGCGACGGCGTGACGCTGTATTACAGGAAAGCAAAAGGCGCTTATCTCTGGGATGTGGACGGGAACCGTTATATCGATTACCGGCTGGCCTTTGGTCCGATCATCCTCGGATATGCCTATGATGAAGTGGATGAACGGGTGATTGAGGCGATCGGAAGCGGCGTTACGACCGGCGTCACAAGCGAACACGAGATTGAACTGGCCGAGCGGATCATCGATTTTTGTCCGGCCGTCGAAGCGGTGCGCATCGTCGGCAGCGGTTCCGACGCGACCTCGCACGCCTTGCGGGTGGCGCGCGCGTACACGGGGAAAGAGAAGATCATCAAGTTCGAAGGAGGCTATCACGGTTCTTACGATTATGTCCTTTATTCCACCTACGCGCCGCCGGCTGCGTACGGCAACAGGCGAAGCCCGATTGCGGTACCCGCCAGTTCGGGCTTGCCTTCCGCGCTGTCGGATCTGGTGATCACGCTGCCTTTCAACGATGCCGAAGCGCTGGAACGCACGATGAAACGTTGCGGGCATGAAGTTGCGGCGATTCTGACGGAACCGATGCTCGGCAATTTCGGTTCGGCGGATCCCCAAGACGGATTTATGGAAACGATCCGACGCCTGTGCGATCAGTACGACACCGTTTGGATTTTGGACGAAGTGAAAACAGGCTTTCGGATCGCAAAAGGCGGCGCGCAGGAGAAGTACGGATACAAACCGGATCTGACAACTTACGCGAAAGCCCTTGGGAACGGTTATCCCGTCGCCGCGTACGGCGGGAAAAAGGAGATCATGGGTCTTGTCGGGAAAGGCGTGACGCAGGGGGGGACTTATGTGGGCAACAAAGTCGCGGTCGTCGGCGCCAAGGCGACGTTGGACATTATGAAGCGCGAGGATGTGCACGGTCGGATTGACGCTTTGGGCGCAAAATTGCAAAGCGGCATCCGGGACATTTTTTCCCGGGCGGGCATCTCCTGCTTCGTCACTTCCAT
>JAISML010000259.1 GCA_031276775.1 Eubacteriales Family XIII. Incertae Sedis bacterium
ACGGACTGCGCTTCCGACGGTATTTCGACGTTCGTCTCCTTGATCAGCGTACCGCTCGCGCAAAAACGCACCGTATACGCGGCGGATGCGTCTCCGTCCCCGGCGGAATCCGCCAAGACGAACGACGGTACCGCCGACGTGACGATCAGCATGAGCGCCGCAACGAAGACCAAAGGTCTCTTGCCGAACGTGTGCTTTTCCCTGCCGTTCCCGCAGCCGCTTGCGCCGTTGCGGTTGATTTCCTTTCGATTGAACATCCGATTCATCCCTTCCCGGCGTCCGGTCCGCACATCGGGTGTGGCAACAACCCGTTTTGATCAACCAAACCGCCATTTGTAGTGATATCCATATATTAATACCCAAAAACCCCGGATTCAAAACAAAATTTCCAACACGGAACAACAAAACGTCATTCGCCGCGCCGGAAAATCCCGTCACCAATACAAGAATCGTTTTCGTCAAAATTACTGCATGCCATACTGCATTTCATAAGAAAAAATTTTGGGGTTTTTCAAACGGACGCCTCTGAGGAAGCAATCGCATATATCCGTTGCCGTCGCGATGTCACCGCTCAAGGGTCTGCGGATCGGAATCCCCATTTGCAATGTCCGTTTCGCTTGCGGGATCCGCAATTTCAATGTCGCGCCAGACGATGACCGTTCGGCCTGCGGCATCCGCGACAAGCCATTCGACGGCATAAGCGCCGGGCGGCAACGCAAAGGCGGCTTCGTCTATTTCGTCTCCGGTACCGGATACCGGGACAGTTCCGTCCGCATCCACGATGCGCCACCGGATCGGCGTTCCGTCGGTGACGGTCAACTTCGCCCGAAACGGATTGATCTGGCCCGGCAGCCCTTCCGGGGATGTCAGGTCAATGGACGCGTCCGGGCGATACGGCGTCTGATCCTGCGTTTCGACGGCGCCGGGCGGCGACCCGGATTCGGGCGGATCATCGTCCGAAAGAATGTGCCCGGCAAAAATCCCGCCGGTAATGAACACCGAAAGGGTCGCGGCTACGATCACACCGAGTTTGATCCCGCCGACGCCCGATTTTAGCATCGTCCCCGCAACAGCGTGTTGTGAACCCGCAACGACGGCATCCCCTATACGCTCTCCGCAGACGCGAATCAGCGCCTCCGTCTGTGCGGCCGTCACTTTCCCTGCGATATCGGCCTCAAACGCGGCAAATACAGCCGGACCGAACGCCATGCCGCCGAGCGTTTCCGTCGTGTCGGATTCCCGCGCGGCGCTGTTCATGTTGTCCATACGTTTTTTCAATGCCATTTTTGCCCTCGTTATATTCGAGCCCACGGTTTTGATCGAAATGCCCATCGCGACCGCGATTTCATCGTACGTCATTTCATTGTAGTAGTACATGAACAGCGCGGTTCGCTGTCTGCGCGGCAATGTGCCGACGATCCTCCGCACTGCCCGGCTGATTTCGGCGGTTTCCGCCAATTCGGCCGGGCGCACATCCGGATTTGTGTCTTCAATCACATCACTGTAAGCGTCTATGTCGGCGATGTTTCCGCGTTTCCATTTCTTTTTGTTGTGCGCCCAACATGTGGTTCGGATGATTTGATGCATCCACGCTTTGAATGCGCAGGGTTCCCGTAACCCGCCGATGTATTTGTACATGCGCAAAATGATCTCCTGCGCCACATCCTCCGCATCCTCCTTTGCGTACAACAATTCCTGCGTTTGATACAGTATAACGCTTGCATTTCGTGCGTAAAGCTGTTCGAACGCCTCCTTGTCGCCCCGCTTTGCCCGCTCCGCAAGGGTGTATTCCTCCTGTTTCTTCCTTTCCCCTGCCGTTTCTTCCATGCTTCCCCTGCCCACTGTACAAAGAGAACCTCCGAAAACCCATCCCCCACATGATTGCCGGTTATCCTGCCGCGCTTCACCGCGACAAATCCTCGCAATAAGGGTTCCATGGAGGTTCTTTATAAAAAAGATATCCTATCCCGCCAAATTCTTGCACGGGAAGCGCAGGAATTTGGTTCGGAGACAAATTTTACCGTACTCTGAGTTTCTCCAGCATCGATCGGAAATCCTCCGGGGGCTCGGACTCGAATTCCATATAGACGCCGGTGGTCGGATGCAGAAAACCCAGCGTCCTCGCGTGAAGGTACTGACCAGCCCCGTCTGCGGGACCGTACAGATCGTCGCCCAGCACAGGATGGCCGACGTGCGCCATATGCGCGCGAATCTGATGTGTGCGCCCGGTTTCCAACCGCAATTCCAACAAGGAAAATCCCTTGAATCGTTCTTTCACGCGATAGTGGGTCACCGCGCGCTTGCCCGATCCGTCCGGGCATACCCGCTGTTTCTTCCGATCTTTCGGATCGCGAGACAACGGCGCGTCCACCGCGCCCGCGTCGGTCTTGAAATTTCCCGCAACGAGGGCCCAATACACCCGCGTCATCCCATGATCCGCCAACTGCTTCGCGAGCGCGCCGTGCGCGCGATCATTCTTCGCCACGACAAGCAGGCCGGATGTGTTCTTGTCGATGCGGTGTACGATACCAGGTCTTATTGCCCCGTTCACCGAAGACAAACCGGCATCCTCCCCGAATCCGAAAGCCGGCGCGTCCGTTCCCACGCACTGCGAAAAACCGTCTTCCGGCGCGCGGATATGATGCAACAGACCGTTGACCAAGGTGCCGCTCACGTTGCCCGGCGCCGGATGAACCACCAAACCTTTGGGCTTATCCACAACGATCACATCGGCGTCCTCATAAACGATGGACAGCGGCATGGGTTCGGGCAACACGCGGAGCGGTTTTCTTTTGCGCACGGATACGATCGCCCGATCCCCCGATCGCACTTTGTATCGTTTGCCGGAGGCGATCTCACCGTTGACGCGAACATCCCCGCCCAGGATCAATTCCTGCGCCCTGTTTCGGCTCAAAGAATCAAAACGCGCAGCCAAGGCCGCGTCAAGCCTCAGACCCGCGTCGTCGGGTCCGAACTCCGCGGTGAGCGTGTCCCTTTCCTCCGTTTCCAAAAACAGCGTGTCAGGCTCCTTTCTTTCGTTCCGAGATCAGCACACAGAGCAACAACAGACCGCAACCCACAGTCAGCGCACTGTCCGCCACATTGAAAATCGGGAAAGAACCGACGGAGATAAAATCCGTGACCTTGCCAAAAAGAATGCGATCGGAGAGATTTCCGATCCCGCCTCCCAGCATCAAGGCAAATGCGCAGAGTGTCCCTGCGGAGAACATGCGGCGCAGAAAGAGGATCATGACCGCCAAAACCACGAGAACCAAGATGGATTGGATCGCTATCAGCACACTGGTATGCCCTTGGAACATACTGAACGCCACGCCGTCGTTCAAGGCGTAACGTATGCTGAAAAAAGCATCCTCCGAAGGGATCGCCTCGCCGAGATGCATGTGCGTCCTGATGAAATGTTTCGTGAGACAGTCCAGTACCACAATGAACACGACGATGCCTGCGCCGACGAAGCTTGCCCGCTTCCCGGCAGCAGATAAAATTTTTCTCGGTTCCGGACGGGTATCCGTCGTATTTTCTGCCTTTTCCCGGTTGTGTTCCAAAATAGTTTCCCGCGTTACAACCCGTTACGCTTGGATGTTTTGATGGTTTTATTCGTCTTGTGCCCGTCCGACGGCGCGCGCCGATCATCCGGCATGACGCTCGTTACGCTCACGGCCGG
>JAISML010000273.1 GCA_031276775.1 Eubacteriales Family XIII. Incertae Sedis bacterium
GCTGTTGGAGGAAAAGTTGAAGGAAATGGAACGCAACGGGGAAGAACGGGAAGGACGGCGGGAACAGTAGCATGAAAGTATACAACACCCTGACAAGGCAAAAAGAGGAATTTACGCCCATAGACGGGCGGGATGTCAAGATATATGTCTGCGGACCCACTGTTTACAATTATTTCCATATCGGAAACGCGCGTCCTTTTGTGGTCTTTGACACGCTCAGACGTTATCTCGAATATCGGGGGAATCGCGTGAAATTCGTCCAGAACTTTACCGACGTGGACGACAAGATCATCAACAAAGCGCGTGAAGAGGGCGTAAGCGCAACGGAGATCGGCGAGAAATACATAGAAGCGTATTATGAGGACGCGGCCGAGCTCAACATTCGGCGGGCGTCCATCCATCCCAGGGTCACCGAAAACATTGACGGCATCATCAATTTTGTGAGGACGCTCGAGGACAAAGGCTACGCCTACGAAGTGGACGGGGATGTGTATTTCAGCACGCGCAAGTTCGCGCAATACGGCAAGCTGTCGAAGCAGAAAGTGGAGGATTTGGAGACAGGGGCGAGGGTGGATGTGGATGAACGCAAGCAGGATCCCCTGGATTTTGCGCTCTGGAAAAAAAAGAAAAGCGACGATGAGATCGCGTGGTCTTCCCCGTGGGGATTGGGCAGACCCGGTTGGCACATCGAGTGTTCCGCCATGTCGAAGCGGTATTTGGCCGACACGATTGACATCCACGCCGGCGGTCAGGATCTGACCTTTCCCCATCACGAGAACGAGATCGCGCAGTCGGAGGCAGCCAACGGCAAGCCTTTCGCGAATTATTGGATGCACAACGGTTATGTCACCGTGGACAATGAAAAGATGTCCAAGTCCAAGGACAACTTCTTTACGGTCAGGGAAATACTGAAAGACTACGACGGGGAGATCGTACGATTTTTCCTGTTGGCGGGCCATTACCGGAATCCCATCAACTTCTCCCGTGAATTGATGGATCAGGCGGAGGCCGGTTTGTCGCGGATGCGCAACGCGAAGCGCACGTTGGAACATTTGGCCGAAAAGGGCGGAGACGGGGCGTTGACATCCGGGGAGCGGGCGTCCCTGACCGGGCTTGCGGCGTACCGGGAGCGGTTTGTCGGCGCGATGGACGATGACCTGAACACGGCCGACGCCTTATCGGTACTCTTCGGATTGATCTCGGAGATCAACGGTGCGATCAAAAACGGCGCTTCGAAAGCGTACGCAGAGGGCGCGCTTGCGCTCTTGACTGAGTTGGCGCATGTCTTGGGTCTGCTCGAGAAAGACGGCGCAGACGCCGCCGAAGAGGACGAAGCCCTGCGGGCGCTTGTGGAGGAACGGCGCAAGGCAAGGGAAACAAAGGATTTTGCCCGTGCCGACGAGATCAGGGATATCCTGAAAGCGAAAGGCGTCACCTTGAAGGACACGCCCCAAGGCATTCAGATCATTCGGGACAACTGAGCGGAGATCCTATGGCGAGCAACCGGCGAATATCCAAGAGATCCAGCTATCTGCTCATGATCATGCTGGTCTTTTTCTGGGGTTTTGAATATATCGCGGCGAAGTCCGCACTGGATGCGTGCAAGCCGATCACGCTGGTCTTTTTCAAGTACAGCGTCGGGTTCGTCGTTTTGACCTGCGTAAAGCTCCTGCGGGATCGCAGGTTGCCGTTCCGGAAGAAAGATGTCCCGTTTCTTTTGATCTGCGCGCTCTTTGGGGATATTCTCTACTACGGTAGCGAATACGGCGCGCTCTCCTATCTGCCCGTTTCCATCGTCACCATCCTGCTCGCCTTTGTGCCGGCGCTTTCCATCATCATAGAGATATTTGTCTATGGACGCAAGCCTACCGTCGCCATCGTCGCGGGCATCGTCGCTTGTTCGATCGGCGTGGCATTGATCGTCGGCGCGGACTTTTCGGAGCTTTTGGCTGGGAAGGCCACCGGGTATTTCCTCGCCTTTTTCGCAATCGTTTCATGGAACATCTACAATTTCATCACCGCCAAATTGACGGGGCAATACAATCCTTTGGATTTGACGCTGTATCAATTGACGGCGGCGATCCTGCTGAGCGCGCCGTATATGATCTTCCATCTGCCCGACGCGGCGCAGATGGACGGTCGTTTTTTTCTCGCGATCGCGTATTTGGGGGTGATCAGTTCGGCATTCGGATTCGTGATCTACGTCAACGCGGTCTCCGTGATCGGCGTTACGCCCAGTGCGCTGTTTTCCAATATGCTGCCCGTCACTTCCACTTTCTTCGGCTGGCTATTTTTGGACGAGATGATCTCCGCCGCGCAAATAATCGGAGGAGTGGTTGTTGTTGCGGCAGGAAGTGTGGTAATATGGCTTAAAGGGAAACAGGATGGGGAATTGCCGGGATGCAGACCGTAACCTTTGTCCGCGATCGGTTTGGCGGGGCGCGGGCGTCCGGCTGCGGGGCCGCGTGCGGGGCGGCGTTTGGGATGTGACGTGAAGATGCGCGATCCGATGGAGATGAATACGGGTGTGCTGGCCTACATAGGAGACGCCGTATACGAACTGTATGTCAGAAAGTACGTGACGGATACGGGGCAGATTCACGCCAACCGGTTGCACACGGCGTCGGTAAAGTTTGTGAAGGCGGAAGCGCAGGCGATGGTTTGCCGCACAATCGCAAGCGAATTGCCGGAGGAGGAGCGGGCTTTGATCGCGCGGGCGCGCAACCGCCGGATCGGTACGGGAGCGAAGAACGCGAAACCGATGGATTACAAATGGGCGACGGCGTTCGAGGCTTTGTTGGGATACTATTATCTGTCCGGCAGGACGGATGAGATGGAAGCGATCATCTCGGAAGCGATTCGGTTGATCGCCTCAAAATAAGCGGACAGGCGTCCGCTTGGAACGGAGCGCAAATGAGCAAAGCGGATCAATTGTTTATGGATATGTGTGCCGACGTCCTTGAAAACGGGTATCGTTCCGAAGGCCGGGCCGTCAGACCCAGATGGGAGGATGGTACGCCCGCGCATACGATCAAACGATTCGGCGTCGTGAACCGATACGATCTGGCGGAGGAATTCCCTGCCTTGACCTTGCGTCCCACGCCGATCAGGCTGTGCGTGGACGAGTTGCTGTGGATATGGCAGAAGAAGTCCAACAACGTCCACGATTTGAACAGTCGCGTCTGGGACAGCTGGACCGATGCGGACGGAAGCATCGGCAAAGCGTACGGCTATCAGATGGGTGTGAAATACCGGTTCCCGCAGGGCGAGATGGATCAGGTGGACAATGTGCTTTATCTGCTGAAGCACGATCCGTATTCCAGAAGGATTCTCACGAATCTCTTTCACTTCGGCGATTTGAGTGAGATGGCCTTGGAACCTTGCGCCTACAGCATGACTTTCAATGTGACGGAGAACAGACTCAACGCTGTTTTGAACCAGCGGTCGCAGGATATCCTTGCGGCCAACAATTGGAATGTGACGCAGTACGCCGTTCTCGTGCATATGTTCGCGCAGGTCAGCGGGCTGGAACCGGGCGAACTGGTGCATGTGATCGCCGACGCCCACATCTATGACAGGCACATCCCCATCATCCGGGAACTCATCGGGCGGCCGACCTATCCCGCGCCGACATTTTGGCTGAATCCGCAGATTCGGGACTTCTATGATTTTACGACGGACGATGTGCGGATGGACAATTATCAGGCAGGCCCGCAGATTACGGGCATTCCCATCGCGATATGATACGGGAGGAAGAGGCGGTTTTGTTGCGTGCGCTGACGGAGAGAGGGATTCGGTTCCATGCGATCGCTGCCGTTGATCGCAACTGGGGCATCGGCAGGGACGGTCGGCTTTTGGCGCGCATTCCCGGGGATTTGAAATATTTCAGGGAAGCCACCATGGGCCGGATGCTCATCATGGGGCGCAAAACCCTGGAGTCCCTGCCCGGGGGCAGACCGCTGCAAGGCAGGAAGACAATCGTGCTCACGCGGCGACGGGATTTTGCGGCGGCGGGCGCGGTGGCGGTACATTCCATCCGGGAACTCGTCTGCGAAACAGAGCGGGCATGCGCGGCGGCGGAAGACGGCATGGCTGCGGGCGGCGATCAGAGCGCGCGGGGCGCGGATACGCGCAATACCGTATTTGTCGCGGGCGGCGCGACGGTTTACGCGACCCTGCTTCCCTATGTGGACGTCTGCCTGATCACGAAGATCGACCGGATTTTCGACGCGGACGCATTCTTTCCGAATTTGGATGCCGCAGACGGGTTTTCGCTTGCGCGCGCGGGGGATCCGATTGAGGAAGACGGTCTCGTCTACCGGTTTACGGAGTACCGCAGAGGGGATGGACGGGGAAGATGACGGAAAACGGATCGGGGATCGTTTACGGCCGCAACGCTGTGGCGGAAGCGATGGAGTCGGGAATCACAATCGACAAGTTGCTCATCCAAAAGAACATTGAGGGTTCCGGCAAGCGAATTTTCGCAATGGCAAAGAAGAAAGGCATCCCCGTGCAAGGGGTGGAAAAGTCCGTCCTGGATAAGGTCTGCGGCAGCGGCGGTCATCAGGGTGTGGCGGTCTGCACGACGGATTTCGCCTATGTTTCCGTCGCCGACATACTTCGCGTCGCGGAGGCGCGGCAAGAGAAGCCGTTCGTGCTGATGCTCGACGGCATAGAGGATCCGCGCAATCTCGGTGCGATCCTGCGATCCGCGGAGGGCGCGGGCGTTCATGGCGTCGTCATTCCGAAGCGCAGAGCGGCTTCCGTCACCGATGTTGCGATCAAAGCTTCCGCCGGCGCCGCTCTGCATATCGCGGTGGCGCGCGTGTCCAATACCGTAAACGAGATGGGTTTTCTCAAAGAGCGCGGACTTTGGATTTACGGTCTGGACATGGAAGGGACGGATTACGGGGAAGCTGCGTATGAAGGAAGCATCGCTCTTGTGGTCGGCGCCGAAGGACGCGGGTTGTCCAGGTTGGTAAAAGAGAACTGCGATTTTCTGCTGTCCATACCCATGCGGGGCAAAGTGAGATCCCTCAACGCGTCGAATGCGGCGGCCGTCGCCATGTTTGAGATTGGACGGCGCGTGTTTGAACCGGCAGGCGGATGCAAAACACGGCGGCGCTGACATGGGCCAAGTAGGAACCGGCGCTTCCCTGTGGGAACACGCGCAATGAAGATGTTGATGGAAATGAGATGAAATGACCGACAAACCCGGGAAATACAGGCGTGAAAAATATGAATCGTGCGGCGAGGAAGCGCTGTGCAAGTTGGCGGGCGACGGAGACGAAGTCGCGCTCGAACGCCTTTTTCGCATCTACCGCGACGTGATCAAGAGCAAAGCCAATCTCTATTTTCTGATGGGCGGCGACAAGGACGACCTGATACAGGAAGGGATGATCGGGCTGTTCGGCGCGATCATGAATTACAGGGAGGAACGGGAAGCCTCGTTCCGCACCTTTGCCGATCTTTGCATCGGCAGGCAGATGATCACTGCAGTCAAGAGTGCGGACAGACTGAAGCACAGCCCGCTCAACAGTTCCGTCTCCATCCACAACCCCGCCGAAAACAGGGACGCGCGCGAGCGCGCGAGCATAGAGGAAACCTTTGTCGACAGGAATATCCACACGCCGGAGGAAGCCTTGCTGATCAAGGATCAAATGGAGCGCATCGAACAGGCAAGCGCGAAACTCTTCAGCAAGTTGGAGTTGTCGGTGTGGAACGGATACAAGATGGGCAGGACCTATACGGAGATTGCGCGCAGTATGGGAAAATCACCGAAAACCATCGACAATGCGTTGCAACGCATGAAAAAAAAGGTTGAAAGACACATTGAATTGTATTAGAATGAAAAGTGCTTGCGCGTGAAAACCGTGAATTTTTGCGGGTGGCGGGAGAAAACCCGACAAACCCTGCAATAGGGGCTTGCTGCCCTAACTCAGTCGGTAGAGTACCTCCTTGGTAAGGAGGAAGTCGGCGGTTCAAGTCCGCTGGGCAGCTCCATCAAAAGCCACGAATTTCAACGATTCGTGGCTTTTGTCATGCATCTGACGGCATTCCCGATTATTTCCAACTCTTTCGGCCCCATGCCGCAAACAGCCGAAAAGGGCATTCCGTGCATATTCCCGGTGGGTGAGCTTCTGTATCGGTGAATTGTCAAAACAACCCACCGATCAGAACCGAGCGTAATGCGCATATCATCAACGTACTGCCCCGTACCTATTCCCCGTACGGTTGAAGCCCATAAGTGACTCTGCTCTGCAGGAGACCCATGCGAACTTGAGTTTCCAACAATGTAACCGCCGCTTGCGCCGCTTCGACCACCGGCACATGATACCCTTCCTGCAAAAGATTGATTTTAATCCTTTCGGCGACATCCACCATGGCAGTACAACCTAAAACGATGGCTTCCGCGCCGTCATTCCGGAGAGCAAGGAGACTCTGTTCCGTCAATGCGGCAATGAGCTTTTCAATATCATCCAAGTCATGGACGGGTATGCCCACCTCACGAATACAGCAGACTCTTTCTTGAAGACAAGCTCTTTCGACACTTCCGCGGATCAAGGGTATGACAGATTTCAGCACTGAAATGATTGCAATTTTGTCTGCCAATCCCATCGTTAAGTGCATGACCGGCTCAAAGCCGCCGAATACGGGAATGTTTACCGCCTGCCGCGCGGCGCGGACGCCCGGATCGCCGAAACAGTTTACGAAAATTCCGTCAAATCCATCCTTTTCCGCTTGAATACAAACTTTAACGACCTCGTAAGCGGCATGAACATCGTCCAACTCGGATTGAATCGTAAAAGGCCCGCCCGCCACCTGCCGAGTTTCAATCCTTGTACCGGGCAGCAAGAATTTGCCGACATAATTCAGATCATCTATGATGGAAGCATCCATAATCGGATTTAAATCGAGCAGTAACATAATGTAATCCCCTTTTATGTTTCTTTAAGAAGCCGAACCTGCCCTGTCCCGCAATGAAGGGCTTCGGGAAGCGGATCGGAAAAATCGTTCCAATATCATATAAACAACCACAGAAACAATGACGCCGTTGGCGTTGAACACTCCGATGGGAATCAACAAAGAAATGACCAGAGATATTCCAACCGCCACGATGCCGACAATGTTCCAACCCTCGTGCGGGTGCCAATTTTCGCTCTTGCCCTTTCCGACAAGCCAATAATCCGCAATCATCACCCCCGCAATGGGCGCGCCCACGAAACTGATCCAGTTCAAATATTCTTCAATGAAATTCAGAATTCCCAATGCCCCGAGGATAACCCCCACAATACCGATAACGGCGGTAGCTTCCCTGCGACGATGATCGGCGATGTTGAAGGTCATCACCAAATCCAAGCCTCCGCAATATGCGTTCAAGGCATTGGTCGTGATGGTGGAAATAATCATGATGACAATGCCGAGAATGGGCAGGCCGACATTGACAAGCACAAGGCTGATATCATATTCTCCCGCAACGCGCGACAAGAGAAAACCTATTACCATAGTGATGATACCCGCAGGCATCAACCCCCATATCGAAGATTTGATCGTATCTTTCCTGCATCGTTGGAAACGGGTAACATCCGCTGCCGTAAAAGCCGAAGCGGAGAAAAAACTGAATGATAACCCTATACCGTCAACCATGCTCATGGTAGGTACGGTGATTTCGTTGTCAACGATGCCCGACGAACCGTACATGCGGAAAGCAAAAATAAGACCGACCACCATAATCAGGAGCAATGCGGGCACGGAGTATGTATCCAATTTTTGCAGCGTCTCCATCCCGAACACCGCAACGATCACCATGACAATGCCCCATATTACCGACGATACGACGACCGGTATGTTAAATCCCAACTCGCCCATGAGATTGGAGAAAGCCACCCCGCAAACATTGACCTGCAAACCAAAAAATCCCATGAGAGAAACAGCAAAAAGCGAGCTGACAAACAAACGCGTGCCTTTTTTGCCGAAGACGGATTGGGATATTGCACAGGTTGGCATGTGGAGATCCGACCCTTGAATCCCAAGAATGAATGTAAGTATCAAGACCATCACATAACCGATCGCTCCCGACACCAAACCGCTGACGATCGTCATGCCCTGCGCAAGCATAGACCCAAGAAGGAATGCCGGAATACAAATCACCATACCCGACTGGACGAATACGATTGCAACCCAACTCTTCTGTTCGTTTTCAGGGACAGGACGCAACGCAAAAGCTTCCTTGTTTTGCTGTGTTATTTTTTTATCAGACATTGTTTTTACTATGATACTTATGTATCATGTACTCCTTTCCGTTATGATATTTATTGTGGGAAATCTCCGACATTGGCGTTGTGAATCAAATTGTTGTGTCCCAAATTCAGCATGTATTCCGGCATGGTTGTTACACCGGTCCGCAATGGTTCGACAACCTGCATGTCGATCTTGTGATGATGCAAAAGCGCCGTCAATTCATCTATAATGTGTCCCATGCCGGTGCAACCGAGTACCACTGCGCCAATTTGTTCGCCTGACAGCTCTCTGCAACATTCGATGAGTCGCTCCAACAGCTTCCTGTCATCCTCAGGCTCTGCGACCGACAGACCGACATCCATGATTCCGGTGATGCGATTGTAAGTTCGATGACTGTGGCTTTTACGCTCAAGGATAGCGTACAATGTCGCCTGTGTAGCCTACATCGTTAAAATAAGGCTGCCACACCTGATTCGTAACGC
>JAISML010000123.1 GCA_031276775.1 Eubacteriales Family XIII. Incertae Sedis bacterium
GGGCTCATGGGGAATACCAACAGCAGACTCACATTTTCGCCCGGAGGGTTTACGACGCTCATGTTGGTGGGCTTGCAGGGCACGGGGAAAACCACCACCTGCGGCAAATTGGCGCAATATTTAAAGAAAAGCGGAAAGAAGCCCATGTTGGTCGCCTGTGACGTGTACAGACCCGCCGCCGTCGATCAGTTGGAGGTTGTGGGCCGCGGCGCGGACACGCCCGTATATGTCGACAAAGGGAACCGGGATCCCGTTTCCATCGCGGAGCGGGCGGCAAAAGAGGCGCGCATCAAGGGCAACGACGTGTTGATCGTCGATACCGCAGGCCGGTTGCAGATCGACGAGGAACTCATGGACGAGCTGAAAGATATGAAGAGAGCGCTTCGGCCGCACGAGATCCTGTTGGTCGTGGACGCCATGACCGGGCAGGACGCCGTCAACGCGGCAGCCGGATTCAACGCGGCGTTGGGCGTGGACGGTATCATCATGACGAAGCTTGACGGCGACAGCCGGGGCGGCGCCGCGCTGTCCGCAAAGTCCGTCACGGGGAAACCGATCAAGTTCATCGGCGTCGGGGAAAAGCTCGACGCCCTGGAACCTTTCCATCCTGACAGAATGGCGTCCAGAATCCTCGGTATGGGCGACGTGCTTTCGTTCATCGAAAAGGCGCAGGAGGAATATGACGACGAAAAAGCCGAAGAACTGGAACGCAAGATGCGAAAAAATGCGTTTACGCTCGAGGATTTTTTGGAGCAGATGGGACAGATACGGAAGATGGGCGGGATCGCGAAGCTCATGGACATGATGCCCGGCATGGGCGGCGGCAAGGTCAGAAACGCGGACATCGAGCAGGGCGAACAGGATTTTGTCAGAATGGAAGCCATCATGCAATCCATGACCGGTGAAGAACGGCGCAATCCCGCCATTCTCAACGCAAGCAGGCGCAAGCGGATCGCCGCGGGATCGGGGCAGCCGGTCTCCATGATCAACAACTTGATCAAGCGATACGAGGAATCCCGCAAACTGATGAAGCAGTTCGTGGGCGGCGGAAAGCGCGGGAGACGAATGCCGAATCTCTTTCAATGAAAACATTGAAAAGGCAAAATCAGTGAAATTGTTTGTTGTGGAAGCGCTGACGTGCGCAAAGCGTGAATCAGAGCTTCCTTGTGGCGGCGGTGGTATCATCTTAGGAGGTAAACATGGCAGTAAAAATCAGACTGAAACGGATGGGCGCGAACAAGAAACCCTTTTACAGGATTGTCGTGGCGAACAGCAGGAGTCCGCGCGACGGGAAGTTCATCGAGGAATTGGGCTATTTCGATCCGCTGAAAGACCCTGCGGAGATCAAAGTGGATCTGGCAAAGGCGCGGAAATGGATTTCAAACGGGGCGCAACCCACAGATACCGTAAAAGCGCTCTTGAAGAAATCCGGCGCGTACGATGCTCCCGTTGCGCCGGCAGCGGCGGACGCAACGGAATCGCCGACCGTGACGATTGAACCGGGGGAAGCGGATGCGCCGGACACAGCGGACGCGCCGGTTCTGCCGGACACAGCGGAATGAGCGGAGGTAACCATGGAAGAACTGGTAAGAACCATCGCCAAAGCGTTGGTCGACAATCCCGACGAAGTAGATGTGCGGACCGCTGAACAAGAGGATGAGATCGTAATCGAACTCAGGGTTGCGGAAAGCGATATGGGCAAAGTGATCGGGAAGCAGGGAAGAATTGCCAAAGCGATCCGGACGGTCGTCAAGGCTGTCGCCACGCGGGAAAACAAACGCGTTTCCGTTGAAATCGTGCAATAACCCGTCCGCAGAACCACAGGCGGCAGGGTCGCCCGCCGCCCGCGCTTCTGAACTGCGGCATTTTGGACGGAGTCTAATTTGAACAAAAAAAGCGGAAAAGACGAAAAGATTCACATAGGCCGAATCGCCGGGGTCTTTGGTCTCAAAGGCGAGTTGAAGCTCTTTCATTGCTCCGGGGAACGCGAACGCATCTCGGGAATCAAAGAGCTTTTTTTGCGTTCGGGGGCGGACGAACGGCGTGCGGAAGTGGAGTCCTTGCGTTACAGCGGAAAGATCCCCATTGTGAAATTGGCGGGTACGGATGATCGGAACGCGGCGGAACGCCTCGTCGGTTTCGATGTGTTTGCGCTGTCCGACAGTCTTTCGCCCCTGCAGGACGGACAATATTACGTCACGGATCTGATCGGTCTGCGGGTGGAGGACGAACAAAGAGGCGATGTGGGCAGGGTCATCGGGGTGATCGACAATCCTGCGCACGATATCCTGCGCGTTGCGAACGAAAAAGGCGAATGGCTGTTGCCTTTGGTGGATGTCTTTGTGTCGGGCATTGACACGGAAAGCGGGCGTATCGGAGTGAACGTTCCGAACGGCCTGATCGAGGATTGACGGCAACCGATTTTGCGGTCGGAGGATGGAGGCGGAGGATGAACATAGATATATTGACCCTGTTTCCGGGCATGTTTGACGAAACGCTGAATACGAGCATTCTGCGCCGCGCCCGGGAAAGAGGGACGTTGAACGTTTCCGTCCGTGACATCAGAGCGTACAGCGCCGACAAACACCGCAGGACCGACGATTGCCCGTTCGGGGGCGGTGCGGGTATGGTGATGACGCCGCAGCCCGTATTTGACGCAATGAGAGACATCGGAGGCGGTCGGCGCCTGATCTACATGTCTCCGCGCGGCAGATTGCTCGACGGCTCTCTGGCGCAGGAACTGGGACGTGAGGAGAATCTCCTGATTCTCTGCGGACATTATGAGGGGATGGATCAAAGGGTCTTGGATCATTTCGCTTTCGAGGAAATATCCATCGGAGACTACATCCTCACAGGGGGGGAACTGCCGGCCATGGTTCTGATAGACGCCGTCGTGCGTCTGCTGCCCGGCGTACTGGGCAACGAATCCGCGCACGCGGAAGAATCGATCTACTCGGGGCTGCTGGAATATCCGCAGTACACGCGTCCCGCGACATTTGAATTCGACGCCGCCGGCGCACATGGCAGTTCTCCCGCAGACGCCTCCGGGCAGGGGAGGATCGTTCTCCCCGTGCCGGAGGTATTGCTTTCCGGCAATCACAGGGAGATCCGGCTTTGGAATTTTCGCCGGTCTTTGGAACTGACCGCCGATCTTCGTCCGGATCTCTTTCGGCGGTTTGCCGACGCGCAGTTTCGCGAGGATGCGGAAACGGACGCCGGGCCCTCCAAAACGCAATTGACCAAGGAGGAGAAACGAATCCTGGAAGATGTCATGCGGCGGTACGCAGGGGCGCAGCCCGCCAACCCCTGAACAGTAGCTTGGTTTTATGATATATTTTCATTACAAAGCACGGAAGATCTTGAAACCTTGCTTTCCGCAGTGTACATTATTGGTATGAAGAAAAGTACGAAAGTGTTGACTGCGGTTTTCGTTACGTTGGCGGTCGCGTTGTATGCGGTGATATACGGCGTACCCGGTATGCAAAGCATGTTCAAGAAAACCGCAGTGTTGGAATATGGGAATTTGCTTGTGTACGACGAAGCGGAGGTCTGCATCATCCGGGATGAAACGCTCTATCTTTCCGCAGCCGACGGTGCGATCGAATACAAGGTCGACGAAGGCGCCAAAGTGAGGGGAGGCGTGAGCCTTTTGAGCATTACGGGCGGCGAGCCTCCCGTTTCCGGGGATCCGGGGAACGGCGAAGAGTCCCCTTTGGCGCGCATTCTCTCGACGGCGGGCGCGGGCGCGGAAGTCACGCCCGACAATGTCGCGCCGTTTACCGCCATGGTGAGTTATTTTGCGGACGGTTATGAGAAAATTTTGTCGCCCGGCGCCATCGCGACCCTCACCAGGGCGAATGTGACCGGAGCGCCCGCCGAGTCCACGCCTTTGAAGCGGACATACGCAAATCAAGGGGAACCGATCTACAAACTGACGGACAACAATCTTTGGTACATGATCTATTGGGTCGACAGGGCAACGTTTCGCGAGGACGATCCCGACGATCCGAATGACGGGAACGACGGATACGCCGGAGGGAAATCCGTCCGGGTGGACTTGGGATCGACCGAAATAAAAGCGGTGATCGACTCCTATGCATCCGAAGGAACCTATATGAAAGTTCTGTTGCGTTCGGACGTTTATTATGAGGACATGCAAAAATACAGAAAGATGAACGCAAAAGTTGTCTTTGCCGAGTACAAGGGTCTGATCGTGGATGCGAAGGATGTCATGGAAAGGGACGGCGCGCCGGGTGTTTTCGTCAGGCAGATAAACGGGGAATTCAAATGGGTTCCGATCAAGTATCTCAAAAGCGGCAGAGATCGGCATGTAGTCGCGGAGGGAACGTTCCCCGACGCGTCGGGCGAGTCCGTGAGAACTGTGAACTATTACGATGAGATACTCAGGGAACCTGCGTCGCAGGGCTTCGACGCAGGGGGATTTGACGCGCCGCCGGAAAAGCAAAACGGGGTGTATGAAGCGCTTGCGGCGACGCGAATGGTAGTGAGGGGGCGCGCAGGGTGAACATAGCGGGCAATTTGAAGACAATACGGGATCGTGTGGACGCCGCTGCGAAGAGAGTCGGGCGAAAAGGCGGGGATATTCTCATCGTGGCGGTGACCAAGACCAGATCCCCGGAGGAGATGGCCGACGCGATTCGCGCGGGCGTGAACGACGTGGGGGAAAACAAGGTGCAGGAGATCGTCGACAAATTTGCGACGGTGGCCGGACTTGCCGAACGTGAGGGCGCGGGCGCGCATGTGAAATGGCATATGATTGGACATTTGCAGCGCAATAAGGTAAAATATATCATCGATAAAACGGATGTCATCCATTCGGTTGACAGCATCAGGCTTGCCGAGGAGATAGACCGGCGGGCGGCGGCTTTCGGCAGGACGATGGATGTTTTGGTACAGGTAAATGCGGCGGGTGAGGAAAGCAAGTTCGGCGTACCGACGGACGGAGCGAGAGCGCTGGTCGCGGAGATTGCGGAAAGATGCCGCGCCGTTCGCGTGAAAGGTTTGATGAGCATTGCGCCGGCGGCTGAGGATCCCGAAGATGTCAGACGGTATTTTCGGGAAGTGAAGGAAGTGTACGATCTGATTGCGCGTGACGCGGACGGGGAGCGGCTCACCGCCGAATACCTGTCCATGGGCATGACGCATGATTTTGAAGTCGCCATAGAGGAAGGCTCAAATTTGGTCAGGATTGGGACGGGTATATTCGGGTTGCGCAATTACGGAAAGTGAGCGTTTGCGCGAATGCGGCAGGGAGGTATGAAATGGCCGGATTTTTCAGTAAGATCAAGACATTGGTAGGCGTTGACGATGAAGATATGATGGAAGACGACGGGGAGGAAGAACCTGTTGCGGTGCAGGGGAGCGGACGGACGAATCGGTTTGGATCGGAAGACTCCGGCGCGGTTTCGGGCCGTGATCGGGTGTGGGAGACGAACAGATCCAGGACGCACACCTTTGCGGGAGGGATGTCCGGAGAGAGAGAGAATGTGATTTCCATGCAAGACAAAACATTGAAGGCGATTACCAGTCAATTCAAGATCGTCGTCATCGAACCCAAGAATTTTGATGAGTGTCCCAAGTTGGTGGACAGTCTCAAATCGAGAAAGCCCGTGATCATCAATCTTGAGAAGATGGAAACGGACAACGCCCGGAAGATATTTGACTTTCTCAGCGGAGCCACTTACGCGCTGAACGGTACGGTGCAGAAGATCGCGAACAACATCTTCGTCTTCCTGCCGGAGAACGTCGATGTATCCACGAACACGGAGCACAAGGGTCTCACTTTCGGCAGTGACGACGGCAATCCTTGGAAGCTGTGAGAAAGGCAAGTTGACGGGTTCCGATGATTTGGCTGATTGACATCATCAATATTTTCGGGCGGATTCTCATATGGATGCTGGCGGGCAGAGCTATCCTGAGCTGGTTCATGAATCCGTATACTGCGGGCCGGATGGGATTTTTTTCGAAACTCTATCCTTTCCTCGTGCAGGTGACGGAACCTTTGATCGTGCCGGCGCGCAGACTTTTGGCACGGTTCAACACGGGTCCGATAGATCTCTCGTTGTTCGTCACGATTCTGTTCATCGTCGCGATACAGAACATACTGATCAGGGTGCTTGTGATCTTCATGTGACTGCCGCAGCGTCGAACGAACGGAAGACGGTCGGTCGCAGGGAGACCGTGTATTGAAATATCAAATGCTGTGACCGCGCATACGGACGCGCGGGAAACGTTTCGGCGGCGAAGAGGTTTTCGATGATAACACCGGTTGACATACAGGACAAGACTTTCACCAGAGGGGTGAGGGGCTACAAAGAAGATGAGGTGGACAAATTTCTTGATTTGGTGACGCTGGACATGGACCGGCTCCTTCAGGAAAACAAGGCTTTGAAAGAAGCCGTCCGGGGTCTCAACGCCGAGATCGAACGTTACAGGGGCTCGGAGGGGACGATATTCAAGACGCTCGAATCGGCAAAGGCGCTCATGGGCGACATATCCTCCAGCGCGGAGAAGCGCGCGGAGATCGTGCTGAAAAACGCCGAGTTGGACGCCGAACGCCTGAAGCGCGAGGCGCGGGAATCCGTCGAGCGGATCACCGAGGAAGCGGTGGAGATGGCCGCGCGGTGGGATCAATTTAAATTGCGCTACAAAAATCTGTTGCAGAACGAGTTGGACCGGTTTGAGAATCTCAGCGCCGATTTGATGCTTGACGATGAAGTTGAACGCATCCGCTTTTATGGCGGTTCCGCTCCGGCCGTGAGCGGAAAGAGCGATATGACGCGGTCGTTTGGGATGTAGACTCTGCGTGTTGGCACGCGCTTACACAAACTTGCCGGAGGAGGGGGGGCATATGACCCCGCTTTTCCCTCTTGAAAATTGTCATCCTTATGAT
>JAISML010000171.1 GCA_031276775.1 Eubacteriales Family XIII. Incertae Sedis bacterium
CGCCCGGGTTCCGCGACGATTGTAGGTTCCGGCAGATCGTTTTCCCGGCAAAAGCGCGCAACCGACGCCATGACGGGGTCAAAGAAATAGCTGAACGGCTTGCGTTCGTCCCCGGAGGCATAGGCGATCCCAAAGCCCCCGCCGATGTTGATTTCAGGCAGTTCGTAACCGAACCTGTCACGCGTGCCTTTGTATATCTTCAGCGCTTCATCCAGCGCCCTCAGATGACTTTCGTTATCGAAAAGCTGTGAACCGACATGGAAGTGAATGCCCGCCAGCGTGACGTATTCGGAATCGATGGCTTCTTTCAGCAAGGGGTAGATGACGTCCTCCGCCACGGGGAACCCGAATTTCGATCCCCTTTTTCCCGTGGATATGTGCCTGTGGGTATTTGCGTCGACTTCGGGCGTAATGCGGTACAGAACCTTGACGGTCTTTCCGTAGCGTTCGCAGAGTTCTTCGATGAGGGACAATTCGTCAAAGGCGTCGACGATGATGTGTCCCACGCCGTATTCCACCGCCATTTCCAGTTCCTCCCGCGACTTGTTGTTGCCGTGGAATTCGATGCGCTCCGTTGGGAAGCCGGCCCGAATCGCGGTATACAGTTCCCCTCCCGACACGACGTCAAGCGACAGCCCCTGTTCCTCCACGAGGCGGCACATCGCGATGGTGAGAAACGCTTTGGACGCGTAAGCCGCAGCGGTATTTTTGTATTTGCAGAGGAAGCTTTTTTTGATTTCGGCGATGCGTTTTAAGATCTCCGTCCTGGAATACACATAAAGCGGCTTTCCGAATTCGGCGGCGAGCTCCGTTGTGCTCACGCCGTCAAAGTAAAGCGTATTGTTCCTCGTTTCAAAAATACCCATGATCTTCCTCTTCCCGGCCATTGCCCGATTGAGGAATCCCACAGGGTTCACTGCGAAAAAACAGCAGGGAAACCCTGCTGCGTAAGAAACACACAACCAGGATAGCGCAACTACTCACGTAGACAGTCCCGCGGATGTTTTCCGCGATCCCACCGCACCGGAATGCCTTCCGACCCGATTCGGCAAAATCCCCTCAAAAACGGTCACAGCCCGCCGGCTCGCGTTTCCTATTGTCATTTGCGCCTCTATCTCTTGATTTTCAGGCATCGGCGCGTTCACGACGCGACACGGCCAATGCCTCTTTATTGAATTGAGTCCATTATACCCCCCTCTGTCGGTAAAATCAAGAAATTTCGCCATTTTCGCCATATTTTCGCCATATTGAACCAGGATTGGCCAATATTTTCACCGTATTTTCGCAGATTGAAAGATGTCTTGCCGAGGTAGGAAACGCTTCATTTTGCAAAAACAATGTGGTATTATGCTATCATACCGGCGCGGCTTCCCTTGCGGCGTCGGAGGGGGAGGCAGTTTCAATGAGAGGAATATTCGGGGTGCATTTCAAAGAAAAGTTGTCTCTTGGGACAACAATTGAATCGGAGGAGGTAATATGAAAAAGACAAAACCGAAACCAAGTTGGAAAAGGCGGTTGATCGCGGCGCCCATCGTTCTGTTTGCCGCGCTGTATCCCCTGATCGCATTTGCGGAAGACGCAGCCGAAGGGGACGGTTATCAATCCGCGATGTACATGACCTTTTGGTCGTTGGTCCCGCCGCTCATCGCAATTGTTCTTGCTTTGATCACAAAAGAAGTTTACAGCTCTTTGTTCATCGGCATCGTTGTGGGAGGACTGTTCTACGCGGATTTCTCCCCGGAAGGCGCTTTCCTGGAGGTGTTCAACAAAGGCTTCGTCGGATCGCTGACCGATCCGTGGAATGTCGGCATCATTATCTTTCTTGCGGTACTCGGCGCAATGGTCTCCCTCATGAACCGCGCCGGGGGTTCGGCGGCATTCGGGCGATGGGCGCGCACGAACATCAAGTCGCGCACGGGCGCGCAGATCGCAGTCATCATCCTCGGCATATTGATCTTCATCGACGATTATTTCAATTGTCTGACGGTCGGCAGCGTCATGCGCCCCGTCACGGATCCGCACAACATCTCCCGCGCGAAACTCGCGTATCTGATCGACTCCACGGCCGCGCCCGTGTGCATCATCGCCCCCATATCGTCCTGGGCCGCCGCAGTCAGCGGGTTTGTGGAGGGAGAGGACGGATTCATGGTCTTTGTGCGCACGATTCCGTACAATTTCTACGCCATCCTGACCCTTGTATTCCTGTTCGGTCTCGTTCTTTTGAAAGTGGATTTCGGACCGATGCGGAAGCATGAACGCAACGCGGTCCAAGGCGATATCTACACGACGCCGGATCGTCCTTATGCCGCAAACGAGGAAATTGCGGACGACGGGAAAGGAAAACTCATTGATTTGATTCTCCCGATCCTCCTGTTGATCGTCGGTTGCGTCATCGGCATGATCTATACGGGCGGATTTTTCTCCGGGAACGGCTTTGTCGACTCATTTTCGGACAGCGACGCTTCCGTGGGACTTATGCTCGGGAGCGCGTCCGCTTTGATCGTGACGATCATCGTCCTCTCGGTACGCAGGGCGTTGCCTTTCAAGGTATGCATGGAGGCGTTACCCGACGGTGTGAAAGCGATGGTTCCCGCCATTCTCATCCTCACGATGGCATGGACGCTGAAGACCATGACGGGCGACTTGGGTGCGGACGTATTCGTATCCGATCTCATGGAAGGCAGCGCGGAGGGGCTGCAAAACATGCTGCCCGCCGGTATCTTCCTCGTCGCGGTGGGGCTGGCTTTTTCGACCGGCACGTCGTGGGGAACCTTTGGTATTCTGATCCCTCTTGTGGTGGAGGTGTTTGCGGAAACCGATCCGAAGCTTTTGATCATCGGTATGGCGGCGTGCATGGCCGGCGGCGTCGTCGGCGATCACTGTTCCCCCATTTCCGATACGACCATCATGGCGTCCGCGGGTGCGCAATGCAACCATGTAAACCACGTTTCGACGCAGCTGCCCTACGCGCTTCTTGTCGCGGCGGTGTCCTTTGTCGGCTTTGTCGTCGCGGGACTCGTGCGCACACCGATTCCGTCGCTTTTGCTCGGCGCGGCGCTCGTCGTCGGACTCTTGTTCGTCCTCAGGAAGAAGTACGGCGCGGTTGCGGAGGAACAACCCGAGACGCAGCAGCGCGGGGTGGGTTGACGTGAAAGAGACTGTCCAAGGACGCGCGTAAAATGACGTGCACCCATTGAGGACAGTTCCGAATATTCTTGCATATGCAAAAGCATCCCCGCCGCACCGGCTTTGCGCCGGAGACCGGCGGCGGGGATGCTTGTCCTCATCGCGTGACAAGGCATATTCTGTTTCGGGCCGCGCTTCCGCTCCTTTCTCCGCGAATCCTTCTTTCTTTTACGGTTCGTTTCAAATGTCATGCCGTTTTCGTCTTTGGCAGCCCCCCTTTCCCGTCCTGTGCGTCGGCTTGCCCATCGTTTTTGTTCCCGCCGGATCGCGCGTCGTCCGCCGTCCCGATAAGCGTTTTTCTGCAACCAGCATAACAGCCGAAACTTAAACACAGCTTAAACGAAACAGGATCGCCATGCTGCGCCGCGGATGCGCTTACAGCGCGAGATTCGCCTTGGCGTCGAGATCCAAACGATCCGTCCTGCCCGCCTTGTGTTCGTAATAAGCGGCGCAGGCGATCATGGCCGCGTTGTCCGTGCAGAATACGGGGGAGGGGATGAACAGTTCGACGGCCGATGCTTCGCAGGCTTCGTTCAGACGGCTGCGCAACAGGCTGTTGGACGCCACGCCCCCGCCCACCGCAAGTTTCCGGTATCCTGTTTTGCGCAGTGCGGTCAAGGTTTTGGATACGATCACGTCCACGACGGAAGCTTGGAATCCGGCGGCGACATCTGCGGCGCAGATCGATCTGCCTGCCTGCTTTTCGGTATTCACATAGTTCAAAACGCTTGTTTTGACGCCGCTGAAGCTGAAATCCAAACTGCCCTTTTCAAGCATGACGCGTTTGAATGCGATCTTGTGCGGGTCCCCGTTTTTCGCCGCGGCGTCCACTTTCGGTCCGCCGGGGTAGCCGAGCCCCAAGATGCGGGCCACCTTGTCGAAAGCCTCTCCTGCGGCGTCGTCCCGCGTACGTCCCAAAACCTCGTACTCCCGGTATCCATGCGCCGCAATGAGATCCGTATGACCGCCGGAAACCACCAAAGAGAGAAAAGGCGGCGCAAGCGCCGGGTGTTCCAAATACACCGCGTGGATATGCCCTTTGATATGGTGTACGCCCACAAACGGTTTGTCCAGCGCGAAAGACATCGCTTTTGCCGCAGCGAGACCTATGAGCACGGCGCCCACCAAGCCCGGACCCTCGGTCACGCCGATCAGATCGATCCCCGCAAAGGAGACGCCCGCTTCCGAGAGTGCGGCGTCGATCACGCCATTGATCCGTTCCAGATGGCGGCGGGAGGCGATTTCCGGCACTACGCCGCCGAATACCGCATGTTCGTCGATCTGGGACGCGATGACATTGGACAAAACCCTGCGCCCCGCTGCCGTCACGGCGGCCGCCGTTTCATCGCAGCTCGTTTCGATGCCCAAAGTGATAAAAGCCCCGTCTTTCATTCCTCTGCGTTCTCCTTCAGCCACATGATCGCGGCGTCCTCTCCGTTGTCCGCATAGTACTGTCTGCGATATCCCACTGTCCGAAATCCGAATTTTTCATAGAGCGCAATGGCGGTTGCGTTGGATGCGCGCGCTTCCAAAGTGAAGTTTTTTGCGCCCTTGCGCCGCGCCGTTTCCAAAAGTTCCGAGAGCAACATGGTCGCGACGCCTTGACCGCGCCAATCCGGATGGACGGCGACATTGGTGATGTGTCCCTCATCGATGACGACCCATATGCCCGCGTACCCGATCAACCGATCGGCCGATTCCGCGATCATATAGGATGCGAGAATATTTTCGCCAATGTCTTTTTCGAGATCGCTCCGCGCCCAAGGCGTTGCGAAACATATCCGCTCCAGCGCCGTGACGTCGTCCACGTCTTCCGGACGGGCGCGCCGGATGCGAATCCAATTCAATCGCGTTGCCTCTGCGGCGCCCGGCTTTGTTGCTCATCCAGTTTCCTCTGCGCTTCCGCTTTGCGCATGTAGAGAGGCAACAAGGTGCGATAGTCCGACAGGCGTCCATGGTTCAATGCCCACTTTGCCGTCATGGAAGCGGTCTGAACCTCGAACGGCGGCGCGGAAAACCGTACAGTCGGCTGTTCATTGTCCCATGACGATTGAAAGTCGCCGATTCCGTCCCGGAATGCGGATACGCCGTCTCCAAGGAAAAATACGTTCACCGGCGCTGCGCACTCCGTTCCGTCGGACAGCCGGCGCACGGCATGCAATCGGATCAGAGCCTCGCGCAGACGGGTGAAAAAATCCTGCGGATCGTAGGCGTCCCCCGGTACGAAACAAGCGATCCCGTCCCGGCGCGTGAGAGAAAACGCGCCTGCGTACATCTGTCCGCGCTTGGCGTCGAAGATGGGGCAGGCAATGCGGACGGCAAAACAGGCGGCCTCATTTCCCGCAGGGGCGTTCGCCGGAGGCGGCGCGGTCTCCGGCTGCCGTCGGAGACAGGGGTGATAGACAAACGTTTCCAGTGTGGGCGCCCCCATCACGGGCAACGCCAATGTTTGCGCCAAAGCCCGCACGGTCGCAATGCCGATCCGTATTCCCGTAAAGGAACCGGGTCCCGCGGATACGGCGATCACATCCGTGTCGGACGGGGAACGTGCCGCCTCCGCAAACAGTTCGCGGATCATCGGCATAAGCTCCGACAGATGATTGAGGCGTTCCCGCGACTTTCGTTCCGCGATTTCAAAAGCCTGCGCCGCGTTTTGTTTCCTCAGCGCCAACGCGACGGACGCCAACGACCCCGTCGTTTCCACCGCCAGCACTGTGTTCAATTCTGCGATATGCGTCTTTGTCATGTACACCGTTTCCGTCATGGTTTCCGTTCAGGCATCGCTTGCGGAATCGATCCCCGCACGACGCGTTGATCTTCCCTCGGTCCGTAGGCGATGCGCACCGTGATCGCTTCCGCGGGCAACAAGCCTTCGATCTTGTCCGCCCATTCGACGACGGTGACGCCGTCGCCGTAAAAGTATTCCTCGAAGCCCAACGCGTCCATCTCATCAGGCGTG
>JAISML010000218.1 GCA_031276775.1 Eubacteriales Family XIII. Incertae Sedis bacterium
TGCCCGTCGCCTGTCCCCGGACAAACACATCCAACCGCAACGGAACCCCGCGACCATATGCGATTTGGACAAACCGTTAAAGGTGATGACGAAGAGATCCGGCGCAAGCGCCGCGGACGCGACATGCTCCCCGCCGTCCATCACAAGCCTGTCGTAGATTTCATCGGAAAAAACAATCAGATCGTGTTGCCGCGCGATCTCCAAAATGTCGAGCAACGCTTCTTTCGGATAAAGCGCGCCCGTCGGATTGTTGGGATTGATGATCACGATGGCCTTGGTGCGCGGACTGACTTTCCTTTTGATATCGTCCGTGTCCGGCAACCATTCGTTTGCCTCATCGCACATGTAATGAACCACCGTTCCGCCGCAGAGCGTGGCAACCGAGCTCCAAAGCGGATAGTCGGGTGTGGGGATCAGTATTTCATCCCCGTTTTCGATCAATGCCTGCAGGGAAATATTGATGAGCTCGCTGACGCCGTTTCCCGTAAAGACGTCTTCTTCGCCCAGATCTGCGATGCCTTTGCGCCCGCTGTATGTCCGTATTGCCTCGATCGCCGCCGGAATGCCCGCCGAATCCGAATAAGCTTCCGAATTTCTGATGTTGGCAATCAGCGCGTCCTCAACGGACTTTGGTGCGTAAAAACCGAAGTTGGCCGGATTGCCGGTGTTCAGGCTGATGATATCTATGCCGGACGCTCGCATTTTTGCGGCTTCATCCGCCACCGGACCTCGGATGTCGTAGCCTACATTTTCGAGTTTGCTTGTCTTGTTGATTAGGTATGTCATTCATTTATCCTTTCGCATATAACATATATGCCTCTGCCGTTCGTATATGTTATTATACCACAATCGTCGTTCCCAACAACCCGCAGCCGAAAAAGCGGCGCCGGCGGCGTCCTTGGACGCCGCGCCCAATTGCATAAGACACGCTTGCGCGTGTCTTATGCAATGATGGAAAAAATCCTTTTGCCGCCCGTTCACTGCCCGTTTTGCGCTATGCGTTTGTTCTCTTCCCGCAATTGTTCGATCTCACGTTGCAGACGTTCGTTCTCCTCCCGCAACTTCCGAATCTTCGCATCTTCCTTGCGGCGTTTTCCGCAACCCACGAAAGCGTCTTTCCCAAATTTGCGATATTGCGCGCACCATCCGTAAATCGTCTGTTGCGCGACACCGTATTTCTCCGACAACTTCTTGATGCTGACGCCTTCTTCTCTGTACAGCCGAACGACTTTAAACTTCATCGCGCGGCTCTTCCCCCCATACGTATTCACTGTACCAAACTCTCCTTACTTTTTCCGTATGTGATTTCTCTCCTGTCACATACATCCCAACAAACGTTACCCCACTCCTGCTTCGGGAAGCTTCACGAACCGCAAAACACGTTTTCCGTTGATCGTTCCCCCGGCGCGGAACCCATGACGCAGGTTCCGCCCGCTTAACTAAAGTAAGCATAAACCATAAAGTAACTCTACAGTCAAGCGTTTTTTGAAAAAAAGTGAAAAAATCCGGATCCGGCGTTTGCCGTTGTGAATGTGCGCCCCAATTCGCGGGATTCGTCCCGATTGGCGCCTGAGCCCCCGTTGTGAACGACTGCCCAAAGATTGGAGATCCGCGAGGATTTTACACAACGCGAACCGTCACCTGAAGCAAATAGCGATTGGGATCGCTGATGCTGATTTCGTCAAAGAGATAAATGTTGTAGACAGGTCCTTCCATGACCAATTTGTGTCGTCGCGCATAGGCTTTCATCCGTTCCGGCAGATCGTTCGTCTGCCCGTAATAACCTCGCGTATAACCCGTCAGATACCGACCCGCAGGCTTCTGTTCGCTGCCCTCGGGATTGATGAAGAAAAAACGCGTCGGACGGGACGGTTCGCCGAGAAAGACATTTATGTCGTCAAAATAGCCGCCGATGGGATAGTTCAGATTGACGCCCTGCGCTTTCGCCTGTGCGCAAAAGATCAAAAACCCATTGTAAAACGAGGAACCGTCCCCGAAGTCATTCTCGGGTCCCAAAATGATGCGCAATTTATCCGTTTCGCATACGGATATACGGGACTCGTCGGCGGCCATGCCGCTTTCCAAGAGTGTGTGAAGCGTCAGAATGATATTCTGCGTATCCCGCAACCAATGGATCTTTTTTTTCAGCTCCCGTTCCTGTTCCGCCAACAACACGCTGATGCTCTGCGGAGTGCGCTTCCGCACCAATTCCCGAATCACCTTCACCGGCACATCCAAGTCCCGCATCACATTGATGAGATTCACCGTGATGATCTGTTGGTGCGAATAGTAACGATAATTGTTCGTGCCGCGGGAGGCGGGCGCAAACAATCCAATCTCATCATAATAGATCAGAGTAGAACGACAGATCCCCGTAAGTTGCGAGAACTTGCTGATGGACAGCAATTGATGGTCGTTTGCCGTTTCACTGTTCAGTGGGAATATACACCTCCTTGCCGGACGCCAACTTCGCGAGATATTCCAAATTGAAACACAACGTGCGGATCAAGGTAAGATCGTCGTTTTTTCGGTTGCACCCTGCGCACATTTATATTTTACCGGAGTAAGGCCGATTGCGTAAGCCTTTTTTTCTTCTTCGGCGCAACTTTTCAATAATTGGCATGGATTGCGCCAAAGTTTTCATTTGCCACTTTTCAATAATTGCCGGTTACCGTCCAAGGATTGCCTGCCGTTCCGTTTTACCCGGGCAATCCGGATCGATCGCCCCTGTCGTCCGATGCCTGCCCCGGGGCGCTTTCGCCGAAGGCCGGGATGTATTCCGGCAGATACTCATAATCCCCTTTCAAAATGATTAAAACCGCCATAATATAGATTCGCAACCGTTCCAATTTTTTCAGGGGCAATCCCGTAATTTCCGAAATTTTTTTCATGGGAAACCTTTTCTTTCCGAAGATCAGCGTTACCGCGTCGCCGTCGCGCAAAATCTCCCCGATCGCCCTGCGGCAGGCGTCGCGCAACGTTTTGTGCTTTGGGGAATGTTTCACCAAATTCTCAAGTTTGATTCCCCAAACGGCGAGTTCCCTCCCGTATTCCTCCAATTCCGACGCCAACGCC
>JAISML010000252.1 GCA_031276775.1 Eubacteriales Family XIII. Incertae Sedis bacterium
AACGCAAAATGCGCAGCGCCGTTGCGGTACCTTTTCACCGCCCTGCAACGCCAGGGGACTTTGATGCCGATCCAAAAAACCCTATTTGTCCCCAGAATTAAATCGACTCTTCGCCGCACGTGATCGCAACGCAAAAGGAGCGCTCTTCCCTTTGTCTTCGCGCAGATACGCAAAACAAGGGCGCATTTCCTTACTTTTTGCTTACTTTTTGATAACAGTTCCTTTACAAAACGCATGCGCACATTATACTATACGCGCCTTGTCAATTCAAAGAGATTCTCCTGAATCTTCACCTGATTTTCACATTGTTTCGGGCGATATTTTGAAACAGGAACAGCTAACCCCATTATCCAGTAGACCGGTATCCTTGCAAAGGGGGCAATGGTACAAGATATCCATATAATCGGGCGCGAAACCCGCATTTTTCATGAGGGCTTCCTTCTCGGACAGCTTGCGTTCGATGCGCTGCCGGATCTTTGCCACGACGTTGTTCCTGTTGTCCGCGCCGGAAACCATCGCGCCCACCAAATCCATATTCAAGTTGGTAATTTCCGCATCCAGACCCTTGATCCCGGGACATTTTTCGTACACCTCCGCAACCCGCTTCCGCGCGGCTTCCTCGCTGTCCCGGCGCCTGTCCTCGTAGAAGCGCTTTCTGCTGATTTTGCCGTCCGAAGCGGATGGAACGCTTCCCCCCGCTTTTTCGAAATCACTTTCGACGATCTTCTTCACATAAGCGAATTTGTTGTTTTTCCCCGCGGCTTTTTTGCACGCCTCCAGGATGTTTTCAAGACTTAAATTCATATCATCCAGCCAGGTGTCAAAGACCTTGCGCTCCGCGTCGGTAAGCGCGGAACCGGAAAGCCCCAGTTCTTTCATGATCCGCTTGTGCTGATCGTGCCTGAAATCGCAACCGTCCAAATAGGCCATGACGTCCTCCCGCGTGCGCAGATCCCGTTCGGCCCAATCCCGCACAATGCCGCCCACGTAAGAGGCGCCGGCGCGCTTGCCCCGTTCAACGCAATGCCTGTACGCGCAGGCGACGATCTCCGTTCCGACGCCGTAGTCTTCCAGGATACCGCCTATTTTTTGATAATCGCCGCCGGGAATCGGTCTGCCTGTGATGCGCTCGATCTCCAAAAATAGGTCTTTCAGCGCCGTGTCGTCCGGGATCGTCCCGTAAAACGAACCCGTCTTACGGGCGCCCGCATCCGCCCGGCTGAACACGCCGCTCTTGAGATCGGTGAAGATCACGTCGTAGCGCAATTTGTCGCGGGAATCGGGATACACTTTTCGAACCATGCCGCATTCCTCGAAATACGTCCACGCCGCCAACACCTCCTCGATGCCCATGCCCAGACTTTTCGCGATGCTCGCATTGGAAAGAAGGTGGTTGATGCCCGAATACATAAAAGCGTAGAGGTATACTTTCACGAAATTCCCCGGCGCATCGGGCATATACTCCGCGATGAAGATATTTGGCACCGACGTATCGTCCAGAAAATAATTCGTGGATTGTTCCCTTTTGAAGTTCATCTATAAAATCTCTCCACGCGCGATGGTCTGTTCTCTGCCGGGTCCGACCGAAACGATCTTGACGGGCACACCCGCCATTTCCTCGATCGCGGCGATATAGTCCCGCGCTTCCTCGGGCAGATCTTCCCAACTCCGGCAACCCGTCAAGTCTTTTCGCCAGCCTTTTACGGTTCTGTAAACCGGCTCGCTCCTTTCCAGGATCTGCAGACCCGCAGGGAAATGCTCTATCGTCTCGTCGCCGCATTTGTAGGCCCGGCAGAGCTTGATCTCGTCAAAATCATCCAACACGTCGAGCAGCATGAGAGCCAAGCCCGTCGTGCCGTTTATACGCGCGGAATGCCGCACGACCACGCCGTCAAACCAGCCGCACCGGCGCGGCCGCCCCGTCGTGGTTCCGTACTCATGTCCCCGTTCACGGATTTTGTCTCCCGTTTCATCCGTCAGTTCCGTGACCATGGGGCCTGTGCCGACCCGCGTGGTGTAAGCCTTGGTGATCCCGAGTATCTCGACGTCCGTCCCCGCGCCGAGTCCCGCACCGACGGTGAAGCCGCCCGATACCGGATGCGATGATGTGACATAGGGATATGTGCCGAGATCCAAATCCAGCATCGAACCTTGCGCCCCTTCAAAGAGTACGGTCTTGCCGCTTGCCACCGCGTCGTGCACCATGACGACCGTATCCCGCACACGGGGCGCGAGCCGCTTCGCGTAGGCGGCGTACGCTTCGATGACGGATGCTTTCCCGATGGGTTCCCCGCCGTACAATTTGACGATGACATCGTTTTTTTCGTCGATGCGGCGCGCGAGTTTTTCGCGGAACGATCGTTCGTCCAGCATGTCGCATACCCTAAGACCGCTCCGTTCCACCTTGTCCATGTAACAGGGGCCTATGCCTTTCAGTGTCGTGCCCAAATTGTCCGCGCCCCTGGCCCGCTCCGCAAGCGCGTCTATCCGCCTGTGGTAAGGAAAGACAATGTGCGCCCGATCGCTGACATAGATGCGGTCCGTGTCCACACCTCCGTCTTCGAGCGTCGCAATTTCGTCAAAGAAGCCCTCCGGATCAAACGCGACGCCATTGCCGATGACGTTGACCGTATCCGCGTTGAGAACGCCCGACGGAACGAGGTGCAAGGCGTACTTTTTCCCTCCGATTACGACGGTGTGTCCCGCGTTGCTCCCGCCCTGCGCGCGCACGACCATGTCAGCCTTGCCCGCGAGATAATCAATGATCTTTCCTTTGCCCTCATCTCCCCACTGGGATCCCACTATCGCAATTGCTTTTTTCATAACTTTGCCTCATTTCCGCAGCGCGCAAGCCGTGCATTGCCCGCCGCCGGTTGCGTGTTTTAAAACGGTTGTCCGAATCCTCGGACGCAATCTTAAAACGGCGTCACGTTTCCGGAGATATGATCCCCGAATTTCGTGTATTTTCCAAGCCAGGTCAATTTGATGTTTCCCGTTTCGCCGTTTCTGTGCTTTTCGATGAGCAATTGCCGCACATTGTCCGCTTCGTCATCCTCATTCTGGCTCTTTTCCTTGTAGATAAACATGACGATGTCGGCGTCCTGCTCGATCGCGCCCGACTCTCTCAGGTCGGACAGCATCGGTTTGTGTACCCCGCGGCTCTCCACCGCCCGGGAGAGCTGTGAAAGCACGAGCAACGGACACTCCATCTCGCCCGCCAACTGTTTCAGCATGCGGGAGAGTGTGGCGATCTCCTGCTGCCTGTTCTCGGGCCGCGAATCCATGCGCGCCGTACCGCTCAAATCCATGAGCTGGAGATAATCGACGACGATCAAATCCAACCCCTCCTTGGACTTGAGTCTCCTGCATTTGTTCTTGATCTCGTTGACCGATACGCCCGATGTGCCGTCGAC
>JAISML010000257.1 GCA_031276775.1 Eubacteriales Family XIII. Incertae Sedis bacterium
GCCGTTTTGTTCGCTGCGGGTGGCGTAGGCGCCGTTTGCCGTGTCGAGTATCCGGCGGAGCAGTTCCTCATGCAACGCTTCAGCCCGGGCGGGATCGTCCGCTGCGTCGAGCAGTCTGCCCGCGTCGTAATCGATCCAGCCCGGTTTTTTGACGGCCAAAGCGGTGTTGGAGGACAGACGGAACACGGGCGCGGCAAAGCCGCAGGGTGTGCCGCGTCCGGTGGTGAAGATCACCAATACCGCGCCCGCCGCGATTTGTCCCGTGATGCCCGCGAGATCGTTCCCGGGTCCGCTGATCAGGATGAAGCCGGGGGTTTTGGCTCTGTCGCCGTAGGCCAGCACATCCGAGACCGCGCAATGTCCTCCCTTTTGTGTGCATCCGAGGGCTTTTTCTACCAACGTGGTAAGACCTCCGGCCTTGTTTCCCTGCGTCGGATTGTCGCCCGCGCTTTCCCCGTATTTCGCAAAATACGCTTCGTATGTCCGGATAAGCCGTACGATGTCCTCAAAAACCTTCCGGTTGACGGCGCGGTTCATCAAAATGTGTTCCGCGCCCATCATCTCCGGCACCTCGGTCATGCTCATCGTCACGCCTTTTTTGACCATCGTGTCGCACAAAGCGCCGAGCAAGGTGTTTGCGGTAATGCCGGAATGACCGTCCGAACCGCCGCAGTTCATCGCGATGTGAAGCTTGCCGAGTGGCAACGGCGCGCGTTTGCAGGTCAGGACGTCCGCCATCAGTTCGTCGATCAGGCGCAGTCCCTCATCGATTTCGTCCCCGCAGTCCTGCAGGGACAGTACGCGCATCCTGCTTTTGTCATGCTGCGCAAGAAAGGGAAGAAGGGTGTCCGGATGGGCAATTTCGCAGCCCAAACTGACGAGAAGCGCCCCTCCGAAATTCGCGTTTTGGACGAGTCCCGCCAAAATCTTCGTCGTGGTTTCAAGGTCGCTCCCCGTTTGACTGCATCCGTACGGATGCGTGAGGGCGAGAACGCCGTCAAAATTTTCGCTCTTCGCATATTTTGCTTCGGCCGCGCGCACGATCCGCTGCAAGGGACCGTTGGCGCAGGACACCGTCGGAATGACTGCCAGGTAGTTGCGGATGCCCGCCGATCCGTCGCGTCGGAGATAGCCCATGAACGTGTCCTCCGATCGTCCGGGCAGGATGGTCGATTCTGCCGAAAAACGATAGGTGTACGCCTTGTGATCCGTGAGTCCGCTCACCAAATTGTGCTCATGCACCCATTCGCCTTTGCGGATGGGCCGCGACGCGCGTCCGATGGGATTGTCGTACTTGACGACGACTTCCCCTTCCGCAAAATCTTTCAGCGCAAATTTGTGCGCGTTTGGGATGTCGTCCAGGATCGCAACGGTTTTTCCTCCGATCATGACGCGATCGCCCCTGCGCAATGTCTCTGTGGCGAGCGCCACGGTGTCGTTGGGATAGAGTTGGATGCATTTCATCTGTTCGCTCCGTTCTTCCGCCGGGATGAGGCGCGCCTTTGCGTCGGCGCGCGGGGATTTGGCCGCTCTCTTCTGTACCGAAAAATACGCAATTATCATGCCGGGCAACCCTGCCTGCCGTCGGCGCGGATCCGTACGCCGGTCTTGGGACGCAGGCATTGGTCTTTGGGCGCGACCGTTTGAGACGACGCTTGGCACAACAATTGCGCGGATCGACAATACATGATGATATCTATAACGATAACGATGATAATTGGTTGGTAAACAATGATGATCGACGGTAATGATAATTGTTGGTAAACGATGATGATCGACGGTAAACGATGATGGAAGGACGGAAAGCGCGGCGTGACGCTTCAACCCGCCGCTTTCGCAAACATCGGCAAAGAGCCATAAGGGGAGCGGCGTTTCCCAAAGAAAGGATGCGGAACGAAATGGAGAAATTCAAAGTGGTGATCACGGATCACGCCTACGATAATTTGGAGGAGGAAACGCGGATTCTGCACGGGATCGGCGCCGGCATACACGCTTATCAATACAGGGAGCCCGCGGATATTCTGCGCGTCGCGCACGATTGCGACGGACTGATCGTTCATAACGCGAAGCTGCCCAAGGCGGTGATCGACGGCTTGACGAAGTGCAGGGTGATCGCGCGGTACAGCAACGGATCGGACGGCACGGACATCGAGGCCGCAACCGGACGCGGGATCGTCGTGGCAAATGTGCGGGACTACTGCAATGAAGAAGTCGCGCTGCATTGTCTGGCGCTGATGCTCGATCTCAGCCGCAGGCTTACGGGCTTTGATCGGCGGGCGCACCGCGAGGGTTGGTACGATTGGTACAAAGCCCGGCCGCAGATCGGTCAATTTCGGGACGCGATCGTCGGCGTCGTCGGCTTCGGACGGATCGCGCGCCTGTTTGTCCGGTTGGTCGGTCCGCTCTGCCGCGCCGTTTGGGTGTACAGCAGATACGCTTCCGCAGAGGACATCGCGTCGGCAGGCTGCGTCAAAAAAGAATTCGGGCAATTGGTTCGCGGCTCTGATTTCATCTCCGTGCACGTACCGCTCGACGCTTCGACGAAAGGCCTGTTCGACGGGGAGGTGTTTTCCCGCATGAAGCGGACCGCGCAGATCGTCAACGTGGCGCGCGGCGGGGTACTGAACGAAAGGGATTTGATACGCGCGCTCCAAACGGGGGAAATCGCCGGCGCGGCTTTGGACGTCATGGAAAAGGAACCGCCCGATATTGACAATCCGCTGTTTCAAATGGATAATGTAATTATCACGCCTCATGTTGGTTGGTACTCCGACGCCTCGCAAAGGATTTTGCAGAGGACGACGGCGGAAAATGTGGCGGCGGTATTGACGGGGAAAACGCCGAAGTTTTGCGTGAACAGTCTTCCCCCGGCGGCGGATTGAAACGGCCGTCGCAACGGACAAGGTGGATGAAATGTCGGACGCACAAGATCTGCATTTGTACAAGAATATCATCACAAACAGCCCGAACGGCATCATCGTGACCGATATGACGTTTCGGGTTCTGTATCTGAATCAGACCGTGAGCGAGCTTTGGAAATTGGATCGCAAGGGCGCGCAGGGACGCGACCTGCACGAATTGGTTCCGGAGCTTCAGGACATCAACAAATTGGACAACCGCGTCTATCACATCAACATTC
>JAISML010000040.1 GCA_031276775.1 Eubacteriales Family XIII. Incertae Sedis bacterium
TGTCGAGCAAGCGATCTAACCAGCTGAGCTATGCCCCCACATCTTTTTATATGATTTCTCGCATGATCCGCGCATAACGCCAACCACATCTTTTATTATCGGGGAAAACAGCGGCAATGTCAATCGCAAAAACATACAGCCCAAAACACCGCACGCCGCAGGTTACCTCAGGGATTGGCGGTCGGCGCCGGACCGTGCGGCGCAGCCCGCCAATCCCTGAGGTAACAATCCCTGAACCGTAACGGCCGCGACCCTATTCCGCCGCCGTGTTGTAGATCGTTGCGACGGCTTCCGCATCCAAGTCCATAAACCCTTTTATGAGACCTTTCGTGTCTTTGACGACGCGGGCGACTGCCTCCCCCACTTCCTCTTTCGGCACACCCAGCTCTTTCAGCGTCGTCGGCATGCCGATGGAGCGCAACCAGGCGGTCAGGGCGTCCGCGCCGGCGAGGGCGGTTCCGCGCACATCCCGCATGTCCGGTTCGACGCCGAAGACCGCAACGCCGAACTGGGCGGCTCTCGCCGCTTGCTCCTCCGTTCCGTGATTTGCCATATACCTGAGGTAGGAAGGCATGATCACCGCGAGTCCCGCGCCGTGGGCGGTATCGTAATGCCCGCTGAGTTGGTGTTCCAACGCGTGTTCCCCGCCTTTCGGCTGCGCGGCCCGCCCGATGCCCGTCAGATCGTTGTGGCCGAACGCGGCCGCCAGCATGAGTTCCGCCCTCGCCTCATAATCCGTCGGATTTTCGATGGCGGCGGACGCGTATTTCACGACCGTGCGCAAGGTCGCCGCGCAGTATTGTTCTCCCAGGTAACTGTCAAATGGGTTGAAATACCGCATATACGTATGGGCGAAGATGTCCGTCGCCCCCGCGCCCGTCTGAAATGCCGGGACGGAATATGTCAATTCCGGATTCATGACGGCGAACAGGGGCCGGCAGACGTCCGGGTACATCAGGCTGCGTTTGAATCCTGTCTCCGTATCATCCACGAGAACCGAGGAACCGCTGGTTTCGCTCCCGGCAGCCGCGATCGTGTTGACGGTTCCCACGGGCGTCATCCCGGGCGGTTTTGCCCCATTGTAAAATGGCCAATAAACGCCGTCGTTGGCGCGGGCGAGCGCGATGGCCTTGCCTGTGTCTATCGCGCTCCCGCCGCCGACGCCGAGGATGAAATCAACCTGTTCCGCGTCGGCCAGGCGGATGCCTTCCTCCACATGGGAACGCAGCGGATTGGCCTTGACGCCGCCGAATTCGGCGAACGGAAGCCCCGCCTCACGCAGGGAAGCCTTGATGCGGTCGTACAGACCGCTTCTCTTTATGCTGCCGGAACCGTAAACGAACAGAACTTTGCTGCCTCCGTATTTTCGGATCAAGGTTCCTGTCTGCGCCTCAACGCCTCGACCGAACACGATCTCGGTGTACATGTGGAAATTGAAATTTGAAAAAGTTTTCATGGGTCCCTCCGAATCCGCGCCGCGCGGCGCATTGCACTGCATCGTGAATGATGACCTGTCTCATGTCTATTGTACCATATCCGCCCTCCGGGCAACCGGAAACCTTTGATCGCCGAAACCCGAGACGCTTGCGCTATACGGCGTCGATGGCGTTTTGGATGCGCGCCCGCACGGCGTCCGCGCCGAGTATTTGCTGTATCTCCCAGAGATCGGGCGAACTGTTTCTGCCGACGACGGCGACGCGCAGGACGGCGCTGACATGCCCCACATGCCCCTTGTAACGCGAAGGGTCTTTTTTGAAATCCTTGGGCTTCGGCGCGTAGCCGTGTTCCGCCGCCAGTTCCCGAATCTTTCCGAACCAACTGTCCCGATCGTCGTCCGGCGCGTAGGCGTCCAAATATGCCCGCAACAGAACGGGCACGTCTTCTTTGGGCGTCTCATCGGGATAGGATTCCCGCATCCCAAAAAAATCATCGTAGAAATAGGAGATAAAATCGAAGATTTGACGCGCGCAGACCAGATCCTTCCGGGGCTTTTCCCCGCCGCGCCCGATGTCCATGATCCGTTTGAGATAGGCAGGATCCGAGGAAAGCGCCGCGTACGCGTCCCGTCGGTACATCGCGGCCCAACGGATCAGAAACCCGGCCAATTCTTCGGCGGGAATTTTCGCAAGCGTCTCCTTGCTGACGTCCCGCAGTTTTTCCAGATCGAAGAGGATGCCCGATACGCTCATCTTCTCCGTCGTCATCGCAAACGCGGAAAGGGGCGCGTCGGGATTTTCCGTCCGCCACTCTTCGAAATTTGAGTTGATGACGGTAAGCAGATATTCGAGGACGGCGCGCGGATGATAGCCTTCGCTGCGGTAGTATTCCAGGGAGAGTTCGGGGTCTTTTCGCTTGGAAAGTTTGCGTTTCTTTCCGTCTTCCGTTTTCATCAGGACGGCGGAGTGGCAGTAGATCGGAAGCTCGAATCCCAACGCCTTGAAAAGCGCGGCGTGGATCGGGAGCGAGGACAGCCATTCTTCGCCTCTTATGACGTGGGTCGTGCGCATCAGATGATCGTCCACCGCATGGGCGAAATGATAGGTCGGCAAACCGTCCGATTTGAGGATGACCACGTCCATGATGTTTGCCGGCATGGAGAGTTTCCCCCGGATGCCGTCCGTCACTTCGATCCGGTGCGGTTCCTGCTCCGCTTTGAAGCGTATGACGCAACGCCCGCCCGCCGCGATGCGCGCCGCGCAGTCCTCAAAGGGCAGATCGCGATCTTTGGC
>JAISML010000062.1 GCA_031276775.1 Eubacteriales Family XIII. Incertae Sedis bacterium
ATTTCCCACGCCGCGTCTTCCCTTGTGAGTTCTCCGCGCAGGATCTTGGCCGCCGTCATGACCGCGTCCACCGGTTGTTTGTATCCGGTGCAACGGCACGCGTTCATATGTTTTTTGAACCAATTTCGCACATCCTCACGCGAGGGATTGAGGTTGGTTCGAAGCAAGCCGTATGCGGACATGATGAAGCCCGGTGTGCAGAATCCGCATTGGACGCCCCCGTGCACGATCCACGCGAGTTGGAGCGGATGCGGATTTTCGGCCGTGCCGATGCCCTCGATGGTGATCACTTCGCTGTAATCCTCGACGTTTTTCATCTTCTTGGTGCAGGAGCGAACGACTGCTCCGTTCAACAGCACGGAACAGGCTCCGCATTGACCGATTCCGCAACCGATTTTCGTTCCTGTCAGCCCGAGACGCCGGATTGCGTCGGCCAACGTGTCTTCCTGCGGATCGCACAGAAACATGCGTTCCGTGCCGTTGATCCTGAGCGTTTTTTTGGATAACATCCCGACCGGCCTCCTTTTAAAAAGTGATGATCACTTTTTTTTCAAACTCTTTGTTCAGGAATCGCTCCGTGACGGGGATCATTTCTTCGAACGGATAATAGGCGGAGATGTAATCGCCCAATTTGATGACACCCTCCCGGATCAGTGCGATGATCTGATTGTGCGCCCAATATTCATACGAAGCGTCGGACATCTGATAGAAATTCAAGAGAAAATTGTAATGGGGATTCTTGCTCCAATCCAGCGTCGCGGACATGTTCGGCGGGACGCCGTACGCGCAGATTTGACCGTTTTCTTTCAACAGCGACATGGCCTCGTTGTAGAGATTTGTGATGCCGACGGCATCGACGAGATGATCCAAGCCGCCGGGACAGAGTTCTTTGATCCGTTCGACATGCGTCGGATCGACCGCGTTGATCGCGCAATCCGCCCCCATTTTTTTCGCAAGTTCCAGTTTTTCTTCGACGACGTCCAGCGCGATGATCGGTTTTACGCCTTTGGCGCTCATGAATTGGATGAACGACAGACCGACCGGACCCAGCCCGAAGAGCGCGACACTTTGGTTGGCGTCGATGTTGAACCATTTTACCGCACCCGCCGTTTCGCGCAGGGTGATGATCATGATCGCTTCGAGCGGATCTACGTAATCGGGCAAAACGGATTGACGCTTGCCGATCTCCCGCACGCGCGCGGGGAGCGCTTCCGAACCGGGCGCATATATGTCGAATACCGTGCCGTACTCCGCAAAAGCGCCCCAAGCGGAGCCGATACCGTCTCCGATCATCAGATTGTAGGGACACAAAACCTTGTCCCCGATCTTGAAAGTCGTGACTTTCGAACCTGTTTCCACGACCTCGCCGACGGCTTCGTGTCCCATCACAAGCGGATACAGATCGGGAGGCGTACCGCGCAACGTCCCATGCAGTATCTTCGCGTCACTGCCGCAAATGCCGCAACCGAGTGTTTTGACCTTTGCGGAATAGTCACCGATCTTCGGATCCGGTATCTCGCGAATCGATGTCGAGAGATCCTTTTCGACGACAAAAGCTTTCATTTCCACCTCCGTTTCACCGCTTTGTTTTCCGGGCTTCCCCTTTGGGATTTCCGGCTTGTTGCTTTTCACGTTTTACCTGCATTCTGCGTTTCCGCGGATTCGATTGGATCCCGGCAACGGCGCGGATGCAATTACGCGGGGCTGTCTTCCGCCTGCTGTTTCGCTTGCCGCCGCGCGACCGCCTTGGTGCCCGTATCCTGCGTGAAAAGAAGCGGGACGATCCCGACGGCGCCCAGGACGAACATGGCGATCCAAGCGGGGTATATGCCGAATGAAGAGGCGACCGTGGTATAAAACACCGGAAAGAACACGCAACCGAGTTTGTTCAGCGTCAGGAGCAGACCCGAAGCGGTTCCCGCTTTGACGCCGGCGACGTCGGGATGCTCGAGCAACAGGATTCGACCTGCCATCAGCCCCAGTCCGTTTGAAAATCCGCCCAACATGTTTAAGACGACGGCGACCATGAAATTGTGCGTCAGGAGCGACGCGGCGAATACTGCGCACGTAAAGACCACGAACGGAAGACTCATGATTTTGCGCAGACCGACCTTGACGGCGAGCGGCGGCAGGATCCAGTATCCGAACACGGAACCGACGTTCACGAAAGACAGGATCAAGCCCAATTTGGTCGCGTCAATGTTCTCCCAAGTGCCCATGAACGCGGCCGGACCGACGCTTGAGAACGTGAGCAGGGAGCCGGCGATCAGAAATTCGGAGATCAGGATCAGGATGACCTGTTTCGACGTCAACAGTTCTTTCAACCGCCGTCCTACTGTATAACCCTCGGTCTGCACCTTGAGATCCAGATTCATGGCGCCTTGCTTTTCTTCCCGCAGCGGTACGATCAAAAAGCAGATGAGTCCGAATGCGACCATGACGACCCCTTGCCACAGAAAGAGTTTGTCCCAACCGCCCAACGCTTCCGACCACGGGGATGTGACGTTGAATCCGAGGAAAAAACCGATCGAGCCCCCGGAGGTGAGGATGCCGTTGGCTTTGAGCAACGCTTTCCTGTCGAACCATGCCGCAAGGCTTTTGATCAGCCCGGCGTACACGATGTTGGCAAAAAGTCCGCTCAGGAACAACATGAAATAAGCCGTTTCAAAAGAGGTGATCACCATTCTCAGGGAAACGGCGAGACCGTTCAGGATGACGGCCGAATAAAGCACCGCTTTGAGATTGAACTTGTCGAAAATGTTGCCGGCGATGAATACGATCACCATCCCGCCCATGGAGATGGCGCCGGCCAACAGTCCGTACTGCGTCGCGGAAAAGCCAAACTCCGCCTGCCACACGGGCAGCATCATGGACATGCTTGTGAAGTTGAATCCCAGACACAGCGTCATGAGAAGCAAACTGGAAAACAGTACGATCCACTTGCTGGCGGGCGTTTCTTTTGCGATAGCCATTTTGTCCTCCTTTTCATAAAAATACAATAAAAAATATGATAAATGAAAGAATGGGGAACATTCGTCCGCGCGTCCGCACGCTGTCGCATACAGACGATCGGTCAGAGCAGGGAGCGCATGCCGGCCTTCAGGTCATCCGTCTGCGGAAACGCGTACTCCTCCACCTGCCCGAACGGGATGCAGGTGTTGTAACCGCCGATCCGCCTGACGGGCGCCGCCAATTCCGCAAAACAGTTTTCCGATATCCACGCGGATATCAGCGTTCCAAACCCGCCCCGCTCGGGCGCCTCATGCGCGATCAGCGCTTTCTTCGTCTTTTTCACGCTCCTGACGACCGTATCGAGATCGAAAGGACAGAATACGCGCGGATCGATGATCTCTATCGTTTTCCCCGTCTCCCTCTCAATTTCCTTTGTGACCGCAATGACATTGTTCAGCGGACGGTGCCAGGCGATCACGGTCAGATCCGCTCCCTCTTTGACGATCTTGGCCGCATTTTTGAGCGACGGGATCGAGCGGTCTTCCGTGTTGACGTCCTCTTTCATGCCCATCGCGCAGGCGCGGGAAAAGATGAATACCACAGGATCGTCGTCAGTCACGGCCGCTTTCAGAAAATATCTGAGATCCGCAGGGCTTGTCGGCGCCACGATCTTCAGACCCGGGATGTTCGCAAACCAGGCTTCCACGCTTTGCGAGTGCTGGCTTCCGCTCCGTCCGCCACCTCCCTCGGGCAGCATGTAGGTGATCGCCAGATTGCAATTCCCGTTGGAATTGTACCGGGCCTTTGCCGCTTGGTTTACGATGGGGTCGAAAGCCAAGGCGCAAAAATCCGCGAACATATACTCGACGACGGGACGGTATCCGCCGTAAGCCATTCCGTTTGCGAGTCCCGTGTACCCGTATTCGCAGATGGGCGTCTGGATCACGCGTTCTCGCCCGTACTGTTGGTACAAACCGCTGAAATACCCCCATGCGCCGCCTTTTGCCCCGATGTCTTCGCCGACGCACACCACTTTTTCATCCAAAGCCATGACTTCCTTTAAGGCGACGTTAAGCGCTCCGAGTCCCGAAAGTTCCATTATATTGCACCTCCTGCGTCGTTTGAATAGATGTTGCCGTAGTCCAGACATTCTTCCTTGCTCGGATACTCCTGAGCCGCCGCCCGCGCGAAAGCGTCGGAAAGCAACGTTTCATGCTCCGCGCGCACCTTGTCCATGTAAGCGCGATCTGCGACATTGCGTTCCAACAACCGTTGTTCATACAGAAGCAACGGGTCGATCCCGCTCGTGTCCTCGCGGAAAGAGGCGTCGCGGTATTTCGACTGATCGTCGCCCACATAATGCCCCTCCCAGCGCCAGGATTTCAATTCGATGATCATCGGCTCGCACGCGGCGGCGTTTGAAACGCCTTCCAATATCGCTGCGGTCACGGCTTCCACATCGTTTCCGTCGACGCCGATCCCGCGCAGACCCGCAGCTTCGGCGCGTCGGTACAGTTCCGGAATCGGCGACTGCTCTTCGATCGGCGTCGTCATCGCGACCTGATTGTTCTCTATGACGAACAGGATGGGCAGTTTGAGAATGGCCGCAAGGTTGATCCCCTCATAGGTGGAACCTTCGCTCATCGCGCCGTCCCCGATCGAAACGAGGGCGACGGAATCGTCTTTCCCGTCCGCTTTCAGCGACCATGCGAAGCCGACGCCGGTGAGCAGACCGTCGCCGAGGATGCCGCACATCGGCAGGAGCAGATCTTTCAGGGACACCAAATGGTATTCCCCCGACGTTCCGTGAAAGATGCCGGTCCGCTTGTTCATCAACTCGCCGAGGAAGAGATCGAGACCGACCGTCTTCGCGATCAGCGGTTGTTGTCTGTGTGTGCAGTGTCTGTATATCTTGCGGGGCGAAATGTCGATGGCGGCGAGGATCCCCGCGCATATCGCTTCCTGACCGAGACCCGGGTGAATTGCCCCGCTGATTTTGCCGCTGAAGATGTACTCGATGATCTTCTCCGCCATGCCCCGCGAAAAAACCAAATACTCATGCATTTTCAGCATCTGCTCCTTTGTAAATTCCATTTTGGTTTCCTACCTCCGTAAATTTTCTTCCGGTTCCCTCCTGCGACGGCGGTCAGTCTTCTTCCACCTGCGCGATGGTTGTGTCTATCGGAACCATGTCCCCTTCCGCAACCAGGATCTTTGTGACCGTGCCCGTCACGGGGCTTTCTATTTCCTGCGTCAGTTTCTCATTGGACAGTTCGTAAAGCGGCGTTCCTTTTTCCGTGCGATCGCCCTCCTGCACGAACCATCGCTCGATCTTTACATCCATTCCGCTTTGCCCCAGATTGGGGACCTGAATCTCGATCATACGCGCCTCCTTTTCTACACTCCCATCCAAGACATGGGATCCTCCAAACGTTGTCTCATGAAATCGATCACAGCGCCGACATGATAGCCGTCCATGACGATGTGGCTGTGCGAAAGTGTGAAGCCCGTGACGCTGCGTATGCGGGTTTCGTCGTTTTCCCCGACGACGACGCGTTTTTCCGTCACGCCGATCGCG
>JAISML010000011.1 GCA_031276775.1 Eubacteriales Family XIII. Incertae Sedis bacterium
TCTGTACGATAAAATCGTTCGAAGATAAACGGGAGTTCCTTTTCAGGGATGCCGATGCCGTCGTCGCACACCCTGACAATTCCGTTTTGGGCGCCTGCGGTTGCTTCAATTCGGATATGGCCGCCATCCGGCGTGTATTGAATCGCATTGGAAAGCAGGTTTGTCACCACCTGAATCATGCGGTCTTTGTCCGCGTCCACGGCGGTGGCTTGGCCGTCAAGCGAGAGCGACTGCTTTTTGCTCTCCGCCTCCGCCCGCAGATTGGCAATCGCGATGGAAGCGACATCCAGTAAATCCACCTGCGATTTATGCAATTTCAGGTCGCCGCTTTCAATCTTGGCGAGACGTTCCAAATCCGCGACAAGTCCGCCGAGACGTCTGATTTCATTGTGGCAGCTTTTCAGGCGTTCGGGCGTAACCTCCCATAGCCCGCCGATCATAGCCTCCAAATGGGCGCCGACTGCCGCCAAAGGCGTCCGCAGCTCGTGCGCCACATCCGTGGTCATGCGCTTCCTGAGATTTTCCTGCCCGGCAAGTGCGCCGGCAAGGTGATTGATTGCATTGACCAAATCGTTCAGTTCCCGCGTGTTTGTTCTGCTTTCAACGCGGATATCGTAATTCCCCCGCGAAATCTGCCCGGCGATGTGCGCGGTTTTGATCACCGGGCGGGCAATTCGGCGCGCGAGCAGACCCCCCACAACGATGGAAAACAACGCCGCCAAGATGCCGGCCACCATCAACACGTTGTTCAGGGCGCTGATGAACCGGAAGTCGTTCTCACTGAAAAAATAGGGACCGTAGTAAGTGATGGACACGGAACCGATCCTCCGACCTTCTGAATTTATGTCATAAATATGCGCTGCAAACCCACCTGTGTTTTTCACGCTTTCCATGCGCTTTGAAATATCATCCATGATTTGATTGCATAGCGACATATCATGATTTTCGGCATCCCACACGGCGCTCCCGTCCGCATCGTACACCTTCAAGATATAGCCGTCGTACAGGGAGTACATGCCGACGGTATGCAGGAAATCCTTGTCCCATGCGCGCGTCGTCTTATGATACCGATTTTCCAAATCGCTGACGATGTTCTCACTCCGTATTTCTTCCTGCCGGGCGACATATTGCTCGAATGCACGATTGACAAACAGGCCGCCGAACACGCCGGTCAATGCGATGGTAACAAGAAGCGTAAGCAAGAGGGAGACAGACAGCTGTGTCCGCAGACTTCGCAATATTTCAACCACCCCCGAACTTATACCCCAGTCCGTGAACGGTCAGCACGTACACGGGATTCTTCGGGTCGTCCTCAATCTTGCGGCGCAGATTTTTAACATGGCTGTCAACGACGCGATCATATACCTCCGACTCGCCTCTGAGCGCAGTCTCAATGAGTTCGTCGCGTGTAAACACCTTGCCGGGATATTTGATGAGCGCGGCCAGAATTTTGCTTTCGCTTTGCGTCAGGCTGACAGTTTGCCCGGCCTTTTGAAAGGTCTCTTTTTCAAAGTCCACCGCCAAATCGCCGTCATGGAAGGAATTGCGGACGACGAGCGGCAGCAGGTCGTCCCGCGATCTGCGAAGCACGGCGTCCGCGCGCGCGGCCAGTTCCTTCAGGCTGAATTGCTTTGTGATATAGTCGTCCGCGCCTATTCCCAGACCCTCCAACAAATCGTTTTCCTCCGACTTGGCTGTCAGCATCAGGATTGGAACCCGCGATTTCTTTCGTATGGCCCGGCAGACGTCCTCCCCTGAAATATCCGGCAACATGAGATCCAATACCACCAAGGCGATATTTTCGGAGTCAAATGCCGCGAGGGCGTCTTTGCCGTTTTCGGCAGTAAACGCGCGGAAACCCTCGCTTTCAAAAAGCGACGCCACAACCTCCAGAATCATTGGCTCATCGTCAACCACCAGCACATTTTTGCTTATTTCAGGCATACAAACACCTTCTCGCTGCCGACACCTATTATGCAATCACTTGGTAGCCCGTGTCGGCGATTGCGTGGATAATCGCATCACCGGATGTGAGGGTGGCATCATACTTCACCGAAACCTCTTTTTTGCGCTTGCTGGCTTTTGCCTTCTTGATGCCGGGCAATTTCCGTATCGCGTCTTGTATGGCGATTTCGCAATGTTCGCAGGACATGCCTTCAACACGCAACGTTATCTTATCCATCTTTTACCTCCTGATCTGCTGTAAGTCCAATTACTGTAAGTCCAAGGGCTCCGGCGACTACCGCCATTCATTTGGACTTCTTCATATTATACGCCTTTTTATACGCCTTTTCTTTTATACACCTTTTCTTTATATACGCCTTTCCTTTTGTACGCCTTTTCTTTTATACACCTTTCCTTTATTGGCTTATCGCTTTAAATCTTTTCAAACGCAGGGCGTTTGTGAGCACCGAAACCGAGCTTAGGCTCATGGCCGCAGCCGCGAAAATGGGATTGAGCAGGGGACCGCCGAGCAGATAGAGGAGTCCCGCCGCGATAGGGATTCCAATCACGTTATAGCCAAACGCCCAAAACAGGTTTTGCTTGATGTTCCGTATCGTCCGTTTGCTCAAATAGATGGCGGTGGGAACATCCGTCAATTGGCTTCGCATGAGAACGATGTCCGCGCTTTCCATCGCCACGTCCGTGCCGGAGCCGATGGCGATACCGACGTCGGCCTGCGCCAGCGCGGGCGCGTCGTTGATGCCATCGCCAACCATTGCCACCTTACGCCCTTCGCCTTGCAGCTTCTTCACTTCGTTGGACTTATCCTGCGGCAGCACTTCGGCGAGCACCCGGTCAATACCGACCTGTGTTGCGATTGCGTCCGCAGTCCTGCGATTGTCGCCCGTGATCATCGCCACCTCAATGCCCATCCCGTGCAGGCTCTCTATCGCGGCCCGGCTGCTCGGCTTTACCACATCGGCCACGGCGACGATACCCGCAAGCTGTCCGTCCAGCGCGACGTACATAGGGGTTTTGCCCTCGCTCGCCAGCGCGTCGGATTCGGCTTCCAACGTGGAAAGGGCAATCCCACGCTCGTCCATCAGCTTGCGGTTTCCGGCGAGGACGATCCTGCCGCCGATCTGCGCTTCAATGCCGCGCCCCGTGATGGAGTCGAAGCTGTCGGTTTTCAAAAGCGCCAGCCCCCTGTCCTGCGCCCCGTTCACGATGGCCTGCCCAAGCGGGTGCTCGGAACCTTTTTCGGCAGAGGCTGTGATTTGCAGAAGCGCGTCCGCTTCCGCGTCCTCCGTCGTCAAAACATCGGTGACGGTCGGCTTGCCCTCGGTGATGGTGCCGGTCTTGTCGAATACAACCGTGCTGATTTTGTGCGCCGTCTCCAGCGCCTCGCCGCCCTTGATGAGGATGCCGTTTTCCGCGCCCTTGCCCGTGCCGACCATGATCGCCGTGGGCGTCGCGAGTCCCAACGCGCAGGGGCAGGCGATGACCAGCACTGAAATGAAGATGGTCAGCGCAAATGCGACGTTGCCGCCTGTGCCGAAGTACCACGCGACCCCGGCAATCAACGCGATGGCGCACACAATGGGGACAAAATAGCCGGAAACGACGTCAGCCAACTGCGCGATCGGCGCCTTGCTGCCCTGTGCGTCCTCCACCAGCCTGATGATCTGCGCCAAAGCCGTGTCACTTCCGATTTTCTCGGCCCTGAACTGCGCCGTGCCGGTTGTGTTGAGTGAAGCGGCGTACACAGGATCGCCCGCTTTCTTGTCCACCGGCATACTCTCGCCCGTGAGCATGCTCTCGTCAATCGCCGTGCGCCCACAGGTAATCGTGCCGTCCACGGGAATCTTCGCGCCGGGCTTTATCACGATGACATCGCCGATTGCCACTTCCTCGATGGGAATTTCTTTCTCTGCGCCGTCCCGGATGACGATTGCCGTCTTGGGCGCCAGCCCCATCAGCTTCCTGATCGCTTCGCTTGTCCTGCCCTTGGATACCGCTTCCAGTGATTTGCCGAGCAGGATCAGGGTGATGATGACTCCGGCTGTCTCAAAGTACAGGCTTTCCACCGCCCTGGAATTACCGTTTGCTATTTGAACGGTATTGTAAATGCTGTACAGCGCGGCGGCGCCCGTACCGATTGCGATCAGCGAATCCATATTCGGGCTGCGCTGCCGGAGGGCTTTGAAGCCAACGGTATAGAACCTGTAGCCCACGCCGATCGCCGGAATGACCAAAGCGAGTTCCAGCAAAGCGTAAACCAGCGGATCGTTCATCGGGTCAAGCCCTTTTGGATAGGGCAGCGTTATCCCGTACTGTGTCAGCATCGGCGCCATCGCAATGTACAGCAGAGGGAGAGAGAACACCGCCGAGACGACGAACTTTGTCCAAAGCGTCCTGATTTCCTTTCGCTTGCGTACCCGATCTTCATCCGCCGCATCTGCCTTATCAATTTCAAGCGCTTGATATCCGGCTTTTTCAATTGCCTCTTTGATTGCGGGAAGCTGCACCGCAGCGCTGTCGTATTCCACAAACAGCTTTTCGCCGGCCAGGTTTACGTTGGCCTGCCCAATGCCGGAGAGCTTCCGCACCGCCCTTTCAATTCGCCCGGCACAGGCGGCGCAGGTCATGCCCCGTATGCTCAGCGCTTGATGTTCCATCATGGGTAAATCCCCTTTCCTGTTTTGCGGCATCAAATTTCCCTTGACCTTTTCCGCTTCACATAGTATTATTATAGCGATAATTGCCCCAAACACAAGTATACACTTTATTGTAATATAGTACCATAAATGATACTATAACTGTCTGAAAGCCCGAAACGGATGAACGGACTGAACGTCCGTGGGTTTCGACCAATGCCTTGTTACTGTCTGCAAGCCCTGAACGGATGAACGGACTGAACGTCCGTGGGTTTCGACCAATGCCTTGTGAACGAAAGGAAGGATGCCCGATGCTTTGTAACCGTGACGAAGTCAACTGCCCTGTGGACGCGACATTGGACTTAATTGGCGGGAAATACAAATCGCTGATTCTGTGGCACCTGATTGACACGACCCTGCGGTTTGGCGAGCTTCGCAAGCTGATTCCGACCGCCACGCCCAAAATGCTGACCCAACAGCTTCGTGAATTGGAAAAGAGCAATCTGGTAATTCGAACCGTATATCCGGTCGTGCCGCCAAAAGTCGAATATTCCCTGACCGGCTTGGGACGGAGCATAGAACCGATTTTATCAGCCATGTACGACTGGGGCGCGGATTACCTGAAAAGCCAAGGTCTTGAGGCAAACTGCTCCATGACGGCCAACCGGGATTAATACGACTGCTTCCAGTTGGCGAATATCTCCTTGGACTCTTTCAGGAAGTCATAGGAAATCGTGATGGATTCGTCCGTCACGGTTTTGTCCTCCGCAAAAATCGGCCACGGATTGCAACCGCCGGCCTCTGTCTCGACGCGATCCATGGCAAACCGGTTGCCGCAGTTCCGGCATACAAGCTTATCGCCTGACTGCTCATAGTAGCCGCGCCCGGAATCATAGCAGACATGACAGGTGTTGAACGCAGTGCGGACAGCGCCGTCCGGCGCCTTCACGGCGATGACCTCCATTTGCGTCCCTTCGACTTCCACCGTGTAGAAAGAAGCCGTGTCCGTGATGTCCGATACCGGAATGACCAACGCTTCTCCCTCAGAGACAATGCCCTCCGGCGTGGCGGATGTTTCCTGCTGTCCCACTTGTTGCCGCGCATCGCTGTTGCCGCCGTCCGCTTGGTTGCCCTGCCCCGCGCAGGCTGTCAGCGCGAGCGCCGGCATAAGCGTCAGAAACACTACGACCATAGCTTTCCGCCCCAAGTTCCCGTTGATTTTTCCCTGATGAAACATTGTCCTGCCCCTCCTTGCAGTCACGGATATATTGCACCGTAGGCCCGTGGTTTTCGGCTTTGCCCCTTATCGTTTGATTTATCGCGGATCCCGCCGCCGGTATCGCAGCATGTGCCGGGACCGGGGGCGGACGGTTGGGAATATTGATCCGACTTGGGCTGTGTGTTGTCCGATGGCACGGCGACCCTGTCCGTCCTTTCTTCGACGACGGTTATGGAACCGCGTATCATCCCCATCCAGCACGAATACCCGAATGAACCGGCTTCGGACGGAGTGAACTCGATCAGGTTCTCGCCGGTCTCAAACCGGTGTTCGATATCGTATTCGGGAATCAAAATGCGGTTGTTGCATCCGTTGATACTACCCTGCGGCGCGTCGATTGTCCACTTGACAGGCGTTCCTTTCCGGACGGTAATCGCGGGATACCTGCCGGACCGGAGCGTACTGTTTACGACTTGGTATCCGTCCTCTATCACTACCTCCGCCGCGAGCGCGCTTGATTCTTCCGTCGCAGAAACAGGCAGGAAGCCCGGAGAAAAACCGGACAAGTTCCAACCCTGCGAGAACATCGACAACCCCAGCGCCGCCACCAACACCGCCCCGGCTGTCATGACCTTGCGCGTAAACTTTTTGCCGAGTACCGTGCCGAGAGCGCCAAGCCCGAACATCAGCGGCACGGTTCCCGCGCTGAACAGAAACATCGACAACGCTCCCGCAAACGGACTTCCGGTGGACAGCGCGTAAATCTGCATCGCCTGTAAGGGGCCGCAGGGCATCAGACCGTTCAGCAACCCGACAATCAGCGGACTTTTGCTCCTGCCTTTTTCCGCCTCGATTTTCCGGGAAAAATTTTTCGGCATCTTTGGGGTCAGTTTGCGAAGCCATGGGAAAATACCAAGCATATTGATCCCCATGACGACCATGAACACGCCCGCGACCAGTTTCAAGCCGCCCTGCATGGCGTTTGAAAACGTAATCACTGAACCGAGCGCCCCAACGACAAACCCCACCGCCGTGTATGAAATCACGCGCCCGAGGTTGTATAGGACTGTTGGACGAAGAACGGAGGACTTACCGTCTCCTTCGCGTTTTTCACCCTGCGGAATACATTGGGAAAGATTGATCCCCCCGCACATGGCGGCGCAGTGAACGGAGGTGATAAGGCCGATTACAAAAAGCGTTCCATAACCCATGTTTGCTTCCGCCAACTGACTCGGAAACAGCAGATTCAGGACTCCGAACTGCTGCATCAGGAAGAACAGCGCGGCAATGATGATTGACAAGCCGACGGCGCGGCCCGTGTTTGGGGTTTGAGGCTCCTTTCCCGTCATTACGCTGTAGTCCAGTTTTTCTATCACGGTACGGATGTCACGCAGCGAAATGACGTCCGTGTCGTATGTGACGTCGGCTGTGCCCGCACTGTAGCTGACATTCACGTCTTGAACGCCGGCGGTACTGCGCAGTTTCCTTTCGATTTTATTTTGGCAGTTTACGCAAGTCATGCCGCCGACGCGCAACTGCGTGGATTTTACGCCAAGGTTCATTTGACGCCCTCCTCCCGTTTTTCCGATTCATAGTTTACGGGTGGGATTTGTAGAAATTATGGAGGTATGCGATTTCCCGAAAAAGTTTTTCGGCAGCTTGGAATGCGGCTTCAAACAGGCGCAAAAGGCGTAGATGCCCGGCTCGCGCATCGCCCGGGAGCGCCGGTCCATGAAGTACTCCTCGGCAATATGCGCCGCATAGGAGACCGTCAAGAGGATGAACGGCAAGTGGTCCCGGACATCAAACCCCATCATCGCAGTTACACCACATAGTTTAGATCAATGTTTAGATCAATCCATTGTCCATATTTCATTTTGACGGCGCTTGCCGGAGAAACCTGCCGGTATCTCTACTTGCATTTTGCCGGTATCAACCACTTTGCTGCCGCCTTCAAAATCTTTGTTGTAAATCCGCACAGTAATATCAGCGGTAATCGTATATGGGACGGAGGGATCTATCATGTAAAATCCTTTGTCATTAAGAATGATGTTATCCGGAGCGAAGCGGATACTTTTTGTGCCACTGCTGCGACCGATAATATGAATGAATTCAACAGTGTTGTCTTCCTGCGGGATACCGTTTACAACGATGCCTGTATCAGCATCGGTTTTTTGCGGTATACCGTTTATGACGATATTGGTAAAAACTATGTCGGCATATTGTGGGGAACCTTCCGGCTTTTCGTAGTCACAGCCTACTTCGTAATTCATGGTAAAATGGATGAAAGCGCCCGGGATAAGTTCCTTGGCGAGGCGGTCAGGAAAAGCGACGGCGCCGGTATATATTCTTATGCCGTTTTTATCATAAAGGAGCACAGAGTCTTGGACCTCCTCAATATAGCGCATATCCACTCTGGCGTCTGCTTCTTCAACAGCGCTGTCATCTTCAACCTCTTTGTCTTCGGTGGCGTCTGTTGAAGTGGGCGCGGAACTGTCCGCATTTTCCCGATTGCCGGCAGAATCGCCTGCACACCCGGCAAATAGAAGCAGGCAGCTGAGCAAAACCAATAAAGCGCCTCGTTTCGCTCCATCCGTACGCTTGGACGACGCAAGACGCGCCCCTTTTTTGATAACGGATCCATCTGGTTTTCCATTACGCATTATCAACCTCCATACGCATAAAAGAACGGTCCGGGAGTTTGCCTTTCTGTCATGTGACGATCCTTTGCCCGTTGTCTGTTTGACGATGATATGGTTTGTCAGAAGTTCCGCCCGCTTCACAAGCGCATGGCAAAACGAATCGCGGCGCGCACCGTCTATGAACTGCGCGTCTGCCGGACGTGCCACGCGGGACACGCGGGAGAAGTTTCTGTTCGCTTCCGAGAGTGAAACGATGTTGTTCGTGTCAACTTTCGTATCATTATCTCTGAATCTATTATACTTGCTATATATCCGAAAGTCACCTGTCGTTTCGGATACGCAACAGTTAAGTGATAGGTGGTAACAAATGACAAGGGAATTTCAGAAAAGAACCTTGAAAAACTTTTTGTCTCAAATTGAAACAAAAACATATGAGACACCATCCCACGATTGTCACGGGCAATCTGCGAAGAAATCGGTGTTTTCGCGTGCAGGGTGAACTGCCGCATAAAACCGACGAGCAATCACCGTGACATGATACATGTTGAATCGCCACGCAATGACAATGAAAGTATGTGGTTGCGGGCAGGAGAAAGAACGTGAAAGAAGGAAGTATCCCGGCAAGATACTCGGCGAAAGAAAGGGTCTTTTTGAACCGGAACAATAGCGATGATATGAGCCGCCCTCTGAAAGAAACGGATTCCCTGCCGGCAGTGAATGTGCGGATGGTCCGCGTCACGGACGTCAGACTGACAAATATGATAATCGAATAATCCAAGGGCGGCATTTTACCGATGTCGCCCGGTTGTGGCAGAAAAGGAACGTCAAGGGTTCGATTCCCTTGTCTGCCCAAAGAACCAACATCAAAACGAAGAGTGCGAGTCGTAAGGCATCGAAAAGCAAGGAAAGGGAGCGTGTTTGCGTAGCGAGCGGTGCGATGCAGACAGGAACGGAGGGAACGATGGCAAAAGTTATAGCGGTGGCAAACCAGAAAGGCGGCGTGGGAAAGACAACAACAGTCTTGGCGATGGCGGCCTGCCTTACGGGGCGAAGGAAAAAAGTCTTACTGATCGACACCGACGATTCGGGGAATCCGTCTCTGTCCAAGAATCTCGGTGCGGACGAAAACACCCCGACGCTTACGGATCTTATGATGGACAGAATTGCACTCAGAGCGGGAATGAGCAAGCGTCCGCCGGCCGATGTGCAAGAGGCCGTGCAACTGCATTCCGAAGGGATGCACTACATAGCGGCGGACAACAAACTTCCCGGGATCACCGCTTCTGCATTCGGCTTATTGTCCGCGGAAGAAAAACCCCGCATTCTCAAAACCCTGATCGAGGAGGTTAAGAGTGAATACGACTGCATCATTTTGGATGCGGCGCCCGCATTAAATCTGATGTCAACAAATCTTTTCACCTGTGCCGATGAAGTGCTTGTGGTAACACAACCTCAAGGTGCGAGCGAAGAAGGAATCGAAGAGTTGCTGACGACCGTTGCTGCGGTGAAGCGCCATACAAATCCCAATTTGGCGATCAGCGGTTTGCTGATCGCAATGGTGGACGGCAGGACGAGATACAACAAGGATAAGGCGGAAGATATTGCGTCCAGATATGCGGCTTTGAAGATAAAAATTTTTACCGCAACGATCCCGAGATCCGTCAAGGCGGAGGAATGCGTTGAAAGGAAACAAAGCATAATTGCCTATGCACCCAAAAGCAAAGTTGCCGGGGCATACCGCGATTTCACCGATGAATATTTCAAACCGAAAGAGATCGGCATGACATCCCGCACGGAAACGGAAGAGGGGGAAGCGCAATGCCTGAACTGAACAAAACCGCGCTCATGGCCGGTCTGTTTGGCGCGGAAACGGAACATTCCCCATCCCACCGCACCGTGAAACTGCAGCTTGAGCAAATAAGGGATTACCACAGCCACATCTATGCGGTGGTTGACGACGAGCGGATGGAGGAACTCGCCGAATCTTTTCGCAGGGGAATCGGAGTCGATCCGATTACGGTGCGACGGCATCAAACATACGGCAATCCTTACGAGTGCATTGCGGGACATCGGCGCAGATATGCCGCAGGAAAAGATGAGATTCTCGGAGATCGGCTCGGCGTCGGTCGGGCAACGGTGCAACGCCTTATGCGCCTCACCAAGCTCATCGATCCGCTCTTTGAACTTGTTGAAAAAAAGAAATGGACGAAAGAGGCGGGCAGCATTGTTGCGGGCATTGACGGGGAAAAACAAAAGATATTGGCCGCCGCGTTGAGCCGTTTGGAGAAAATACCGAGGATCACACCGGAACAGGCTTTGGAACTTGCCGCGCTTGCAAAATCCGACAACTGCACAGAGGCAACCGTCTTGGACGCGATCGGAGCGAAAAAGCGTAAAGCAACGCCTTTTCGCCTGACGGAAAAAGACGTCGCCGACATTTTCCCCCGAACCTATGCCGGCGACAAAAAAGCTTTAATCCTTACGCTTCTGAACGATCAGCTCAAAGACCGGAGAGAAGCCGTGCGATAAAAAAGCGGAGTGAACGTATGCACGGTGCGGCAAGGCACAGACCGACAACGAACATGCGGGCGGGATTTGCCCGTATCGCTTTTGCACTCACATTTCGCAAAAAAAGACAGCCGCAACCGTGCGGGAAGGTGTATACTGAAATAAAAGGAGGCGTGAGCCGATGATGAAAATGCAAATCGTCCTGAACAAAGAAAAGATGTTGAAAGAAGGCAGGCACAGTTACGAGACAATCACGGAAAGATTGAACGGCATATTCGCCCGACATGGTTTCACGCAGGAACCCGGCGGATTTTATGCGGGTGGGCATGACAACGATTGCACGGTTTGCGGGGGGCTGTATTTGTACCTGCGAAAGCAGGATTGGTTCGTGCCTTATCTGCAAACGTGGCTTTTGTACGACAGCGAAGAAGCGGCGCCGGGAGAGTGGTGGGGGATCGAGGATCTGCGCGGGAGCGGGATTCGGAAAGAAGCCGCCGTGCAAGGCGCCTGACGATGGGCGAACCGCAACGCAGGAGGCAGTTTGCTTTCGACCTGGACACGCACAGACTCAAAGAGGTTTTCGGCGGGCGTCGCATATCCGAAGCATATGATCGAATAGAGAGCTTCCTGACTTCAAGGGGCTTTCTTCATGAGCAGGGATCCGTCTATGTTACGGCGCGCCGCATGGAAAAGCGCGTGGCTTATGAAATTTTCGAGGAACTCATCGAGACGCATCCCTGGATTGAGTCCTGCGCAAGAAAATTCAACATTACCGATGTCGGTCGGACATACGATCTGTTCGAGATGCTCGCCGTAATGCGCGCGACCGAAAAGCATGTGAACGAGTCCGAAAAACCGTCCGCCGCCGAGACTGCGGAAAGGGAATCCCGGCAAGCCGGAGAACCTGCGGCACATGCGCAGTCCCCTTCCCGGTCGGTCGGTCAAACTCCCGAGATCCGCGGGGAGACGGAACGGGAGGACTTTTGGGAACAATAAAACCGACCTCACACACAACGGAGAAGAGAAACTCCCGGAGGGAAAAGCGATGACGAAAGAAAGAGAGAAAATATCCGCGCTCACGGCTGCGGCGCTTGCGCTTTGCGCGGCGGTCTCCTGCGCGATCCCGCCGCCCCCCGCACCGACGGACGCGCGGGCCGAAGCGAACGGATTGCATGAAGTCACGGTGAGCTGGACGGCTGCGGGGGAAGAGACGTCGCACGAGGTTACGCTCGCCGAGGCGGGAAGCGGTGCGGACGCCGAACCCCCCGTTGTTTTGAAGACCGGGGAAACGGCGGTAACGGCGGGCGGACTGAAAGCCGACACGGAATACACCGTGCGGATCGTCGCGCTCCGCGCGAAAGGAAACGAATCCCTGCGGAGCGAACCGTGCGAAGCGACCGTCAGAACCGACGCGCCGGCCGTTCCCGCCGTCACGGGTCTTGCCGCCGTCGCCGCGGGCGATGCGCGCATCGATGTGACCTGGGACGCTTTGACAGTCTGCGCGAATGCGGACGGAACGCCGGCCGCCGTCACGTACGCATTGCACGTTTCGGATGCGGCGGACGGGAGGTATGCCGTGCTTGCGGAGGGACTGACCGAACCGGCGTATGCGCACGGAGGACTGACGGAGCGGACGGCCGTGCATTACGCCGTGCGCGCCGTTTTGCATGTGGACGGCAAAACATTCGAATCGCCGGACTCCGCCGCCGTGTCGGCAACGACGGACGCGGCGCCCCGGGCGGAAGACCCCGCGCCTTCGCAGACGCCCCCCGCAGGCAAAACCGAAAACGCAGCCGGCAATCCGCGAAGCGGCGCGGGCAGCCCCGCTTCACCGCCGCCCGCCCCCAAGCAGGGATACGCCGGCACGGACGTCGCTTACGAGGACGGCTGGGTGTGCGAATGCGGCGCATGGTTCCCCGATCAGTTTGCGGCAGAGAATCATGTACGCACGATTCGAGATGACGCAATGCAAAAAGTGGCTTCTGGTGAAATTACAGGTGACGAGTGGCAAACAATAATGGACGCCCACAGCGGCTTCAAATCCGTCCTCTGGGACAGACCGACCATGTGGTAGCAAACCCCGGGGCGGCATAAATCCGGCACAGGACACACGCTTTCAAAACCCGCGATCCCGCGGGTTTTTTGACGCGCGGAATACCGTCCGTCTCAATTTGAGACGGACGGGGGAAATCAAGGAGGCAAGTCATGACAGGTCCGGCAATCGCAAAAAGGAAAAAACGCGCGACGGCGTCCGCACTGATCGTCGCGCTGCTCGCAGCGGCGGCCGTCGCCGCGCCCCTGCCAGTCCACGCGGTCGGCTTCGGCGAGTCGTCCGGCGTCGCGTGGGTGCAGGGGGACAGCATGAACACGGAATACGGCATCGACTCCGGCGCGCGCTACGCCGGCGGGGGTCACGTGGCCTACTGCATGGACGAAGGCCGCGCAGGCCCGACGGGGGACTACGGCAATTCGTACGCCGCGGATGGGACACTCGCCGCCGTGCTGTATTACGGATACCCGAACAACACGGTCATACAGGGCTATGCGCTCACCGCCGATCAGGCGCGGTGCGCCACCCAGGTGGCGGTGTGGGCCTGCAACCCGGAGCGGTTTGACATCAATGACGCGTCCCTGCACGGTCACGGCGGATACATGCCGGACAGCGGCAACGTGCTTGCCGCCGCGCGCGCCCTGTACGCGTACGCGCTGGCAAACGGCCTGCCGGACTTTGCCTCGGCGATCGAAAAGCCCGCAGATAAGACCGTCGGTCCGTTCAGCGCGGATTACCGCCGCATCGGACCCTACACGGTGACGGGGGCGGCGTCCATTTCCGCAGTACTGTCGGACGCCCCCGCCGGCGCGTACATCGGCGACGCCGCGGGAACGCCGACGGGGACATACACCAACGGCGGCCAGTTCTACGCGTATCTGCCCGTGTCCGGACTCGGGACGCAGGGAACCGCAACAATCAATATATACGCAAACTATATCGTCCCGTCGTACACGTGTTACTGGCGGGACGGGGGCTATCAGCGGATGGTTTTGGTCGGCGATCCGTACGAAGCCAATAACTCCGGCGCTGACACGCTCACCTGGTCGGTCGCCTCCGTCACAAAGCGGCAAACCGGCGGCGACGTGCCGGTTCCGGACACGGAATTCCGCCTGGATCGTTTCATCTCCGGCGCATGGCAGGCCGCCGGGGAAGGCACGACCGACGCGGCCGGGAAACTCGTGTTTCCAGGTCTCGGCGCCGGCACATGGCGCATCACGGAAACGCGGCCGAATCCGAACTACGCCACAGGCGGGGAAAGCGGACAGAGCCCGGTCCGGCAGTTCACGCTCGGCGACGCGGCGACGGACGAAATCCAGATTTTTGAAAACGACCTGATTGCCGTCAGCGTCGAAGTCGACAAAGACACGATCCAGCGCACGAGCGCGGCCTACGCGTCGTTGCCGGGCAAAGAAGGCTTTGACAACGTGGGCAGGGAACTGTACCGTTACGACGTCGATTACCGCAGCACATCCTCCGTGCGCGCCGACGAGCTGACCGTCGACGATCCGCTGGAGGCCGTCTCCGAGGGGCAAATCCGTCTGGAGAAACTGTGGACGCCCGTATCGTGGGGCGACACGGACGGCAAAATGAACATATGGTACAGGACGAACCTGACGGACGACGGGACGGTGTACGACGCCGCATGCGCAACGGACACAAACCCGGAGAACGCGAACAATCCCGGCAGGACGCCCGTTTGGCCGAACACGGGATACAGGCTTTGGGCGCGGGACGTGCCCACGGCGCAGCGCACAGCGCTCGACGCGGCGTCGCTCGGCCTTGCGGAGGGCGAATACATCACGGCGGTGCGGTACGAGCACGGCTCGGCGGAAAAAGGATTCACGACGAAAAATTACGCGGACGTATCCCTGAACGATATCGATTACGCGGCCGTTGCAGCGGGAGAAGCGTCGGAGGACGACTTTACGGTTGACTGGACGCCGCGCGAAAGCGACATCTTTTTCGCGGCGGGCGCGCTCGACGCGACGGGACTCATGCCCGCGACCTACCTTGTCTCCGCCGCCGCCCCCGCCGGGGCGTACGCGCCCGAACTGCGCACGGGGGAGAGGATTGCAGTCTCCCACGCGGCGCCCGGGAAACCGGTCTCCGAAACGGAAGTCCGGGAAACCGTCGTGCTGAAACACAGGGTGAACGAAATCGCGGACAAACTGTCCGTCGATCCCGTCTTCGAAGACGATCGCGCGGTTTCGGGCAAAGGCACACCGGGGGAACCCGTGCGGGTCATGTTTCCGATGCCCGGCCCTGACGTGACGGCGGAAACCGTTGTCTCACCCGACGGCGCATGGCGCGCGGTCATGCCTGAATCTTACGCGCCGCAGCCCGGAGACGGCATACGCGCAGCCCGCGATCTCGCCGGAACGGACACTGTCGCCGAAGAAAGAGTATGTGTGACGGCGGGAAAGCGTCCCGCGCCCGAAACGCCCGGGACATTTTCCGTAAATCCGGTCAGGGAGGGCGACGCAGCGATCACCGGCGCGGGTGCGCCCGGTGCGACGGTGACCCTCACGGAACCGGAAGCCGCATCCGCATTCGGCGCGCTTTCCACGACGGCGGACGCGGGCGGCGCCTGGCGCATCGACCTTCCGGAAGTCGTCATTGCCTCGTCCGTGTCGGCAAAGATTGCCCGCAACCTAATCCTGACCGACGAGGACGAAGACGCGGTGGTCACGCGCCTGATCGACACGTTCGAAGCAGAAACAAAAGCCGCGCCTTTGCCGGCTGAGGAAGCCGTCCCGATACCCGACACGAAGCCGGTCGTCGTCTCGCAAAGGTCGGGCATGCCGCCGCAAACCGGAGACGATGCGCGGCCCGTCTTTTTCGCCGTCCTGCTCCTCGTTTCGGCGATTGCCGTCCTTGCGCTTGCGGGATTCTCGTGCGGGCGCGGACGCGGACGCAAAAAGTTTTTTTTCGCGGCGGCTTTTCTCTCTTTTCTCTTTGTCTGCTCCCTCACCTTTGCGGGCGCAGGACTGTTGCCGGAAATTCGGACGCAACTTGCGGCGCCCGTCCTTTCCCTCACCGCCCCGGACGGCGAAAGCGAGTCTGCGTCGTCGCGCGCGGACAAAGTCGTGACGGTGACCCGGGAATATTTCTACACGTCGCTTGACGCCGCGCCGCCCGTCCCGCCGCCCGAGATCGAGAAAGACGGGAAGATCCTGAAACTGCGATCGGTGACGTCTCCCATACAGGTCCCGTACAAGCCGGACGCAAGGACGTACGAAGATCGGTTTGACGCACAGCTTGCCCCGGAGACTTACGAAACAGCCGGGAAAGAGGCGTTTCCGAAAGTGCGCCGCGTGGACGACGGACTGTATGTCGGCGATATCCCGCTGACCGAATACCATGCGGAAGAAGTGTATGTGTCGAAAGAAACGGAGCGGGACGAAGTCGTCACAATGGCGGCGCTTGCGAGCAACGAAGCGGATGCGATACCGCAATTCCGCGCTTTCACGGTGCGGGACGACGCGGACGCGGACGCCCGCTCCGTCGCCGTCTACGAGCGGGCGGGCGTGAGGTTCGACGTCGAAAGCCGGGACGCGCTCGGACTGCCCGTCTCCTATGCCGCAACGGTTGTCTACAGAGGCGCCGAGCGGTATCTGGAACTCGATCGGCACAACGCGTATCTCACGTACCGCGATGAAATACCCGCCGGCGTGACGGGCCGTAAAATCACGGCGACCTACCAAAGCGAGGATGTCGCGTCCGCAGAGGATGCCGCCGTCTCCCCCGCCGACACCGACGGCAAAAACGGCGTCAACGCAGATGGCGCGACCGCAGATCCCGAAAGCGGCGCACAGCCGAATATTCCGCTTCGCGCCCTCGCGTTTGCCGGAGCGGGGATCGCGATCCTGGCGCTTGCCGCGATCCTGATCCTGTTTCTGCTTCGCCGGCACAAAAAAAGGAGAGAGTCAAATGAGTCTGCGGGACAGCAATGACATTTCCTGGGAGCGGATCGACTATGGGGATCACATGAGATCGTCGCTGTCGAAGCTGTTGGCGTTGCACGAAGGGGAAGCCTATCGCAGCGTCGCCGAACTGGCTCAAACGCTTGCCGGCGATGTAAGGCCCGTTGCCGCAGGAAATTTCCTTGCGGCTTTTCCCGAGGAAACAAAGCAGACACACGACTACTTTTACGGTGTGTTTGACGCCTCCGTAAATCCGTTCGAAAATCCGGAAGCCTTTGCGGCGCTCATGTACCGCAAAAAATTCGGGGAACTGCTTGCCCGCTCCGATTATTTGGCCGCGCACAAAACCGGAACGGGAAACGTATCCATTTTCCTCACGCCCGAAGCCGTCAGCCTGATCCGCGGGGAAATCGGTCTGCCCGCACCCGTGCGGCACACCCCCGCCGAACATCCCAAACAATCTCAAAAAGCCCCGCCCCGGAATTTTTCGGCGGAATTCAACCCGGGGAACGGGCAATCGAAAGAAAGGAGGAACGCCGTGCACATAGACGCGCAGGTTGAACCCGTCGAAGGAAAGAAGCGTTTCAGAGGACGCGCAACAATCACGCTGAACGACGCCGTTACGGTTGAGGGCTTGTCGATATGGGCCAAAAATGACGGAACCATGTACGTGAAAATGCCGGAAAAAGACGGTTTGCCAAAAGATTTTGACGGAAACCGCGATCTTGCCTACCCGTTGTCGGGGGATTTCAGAAGAGAGATACAGGCCAAGGTTCTTGCGGAATACGGGCGCGCCGTCGAACAAAGAAACAGCTTTTCGGTGCAGGTGTTCCCCTCGGAAGGAGCAAACAAAATCCGTGCGAACGCAACCGTCACTTTTGAAAACGAATTTGTCATAACGGGCGTAACCGTTGCGGAAAACCGCGACGGAACGTTGTTCGTCGGAATGCCGCAGCGCAGCCACACAAACCGCGCGGGAGAAAAGGTGTACAAAGACGTCGTGACCCTGCCGCCTCACCTGAAAGGCGAGCTGACGGCAAAACTGTTGGAAAGCTACGCAATTATGCGGGCGGAAAAGGCAGGCGAAGAAAAAAACGCGGCACGCGGCACGGCAGGGAATCCCTCCGGCAGGGAAAAGAACCCCGGGGAGAACGAAAAATTCAACAGGGACGGCGAACAGCAACGTTCCGGTTTGCCTGCGGAATACACACCCTGCCCCGTGCCGTCGTTTCGCCGCCAAAACAGAGAAACCGCATCCGCAAAATTCGATGCGGAAATCT